>JAYWHF010000249.1:0-3983 GCA_043777855.1 Gammaproteobacteria bacterium
GTTGCTGCGGAGCAGCTACTTGGTAACTGATAGGGTTAGTCCGATTTATCTCATCGCGAAAAAAATGGGCTTTGCACCTTGCTGTTTAGCTGGGTTCACTTAGTTGTTCACCTAGTTGTTCATTTAGTTTGTCATTTAGTCTTGTTATAGATTGGTGATAATTGTTGGACTATTTTGTGTGACTATTTTGAAGAACCATTTTTTGGGACGATATTTTATCTGCGCGATGCTTTGCCGCAGAGGGTCTTGTAGATGGCTTTACATTTAGAAGACTGTGTTGTTCATAACGACTCCATGATTGATGTAGGAGACATTGCTGTGAGAAAAATACTCGGTGTATTTGTGTTAATTATCCAACCCGTTTTCGCGTTAGACTTTTCAAGTAAAGAAACTGCAGCAACAGTAGTTGAGTTGTATACCTCAGAGGGCTGCAGCAGTTGTCCCGCTGCCGACAAGTGGTTGTCCGCTCTGCAGCGCCAGCCAAAAATTTTTACTGAAGTTATTCCTTTGGCATTTCACGTGGATTATTGGAACTATCTGGGTTGGCAAGACCGTTTTTCGCAGCCTGCGTTTTCCACTCGTCAACGAGATATGGAGCGCGAGGGTATTCTGAGTCAGGTTTATACGCCGGCCTTTGTTGTGAATGGCAAGGAGTGGCGTCAGAGCATCTGGCGACATGATTCACTGCCAGAGAGTGTTGCTAAGCCGGGTGTACTATCCGTTTCACTGATTGATGGCGAAATGAGTGCGCATTTCTCATCACAAGAAAAAATGGTGTTGAACATTGCCTATGTAGGTATGGGGTTAGAAACACCAGTTACTTCTGGTGAAAACAGCAGAAAAATATTACAACATGATTTTGTCGTTCTACAGCATTGGCAAAAAGTTGGGAAAGATGCGTGGCAATTTTCGCTTCCAAAGCCACAGAATATGGGCCAGCAGCAAACGGTGTTGGTAGCATGGCTAACCGAGTTAACGTCGTTGGTTGTAGTTCAGGCTGCTGCACATCGGATGGAGAAGTAAGAAAATTACTTTTAATGTAAGAACGTGGCCTTGCGGATGTTTACTTCGTCATATGCCACTACTACAAATTTCACCATCAACACTTATTCGTGTATTGATAAGTCTATGACTTTACGCTGTGGGTTGTTTACCTGCTCCATACCCCAGCGATACTTTGGAAAGCTGTAAAAGAGCGTATCAAAACTGCCATCTTCTATCGCCGCATGTAAACCTCGCTCGATACGTTGCGCGAGTTTCTTATTCTTCTTATCCACAAAGAAATAGAAGCCGCTCGGATAGCTAAGCATTAGATGTTCCGCTATCACTAAATTTAGATGGGTATGTGAGTCAGCTTCAATTTGAATTTGATAAATTCCACGCGAAAAATAATCGAAGCGCTTTGCGGCAAGCATATTGAAAAATGATTCATAGGCCACTGACGTTACTAAAGGCAGCTGATTAGCTTTCATCACCGCGAAGTCTGGCCATTGTGGGTTCATTCCGCCTTTTAGTTTTCGCAGGTCTTCCACTGTATTGATTTGAGAAAAAAGTGCTTGGTCCTCCTTGCGAATAAGCAGTAGCCGATAATCATTTAAGTTCTTTAACAATGGAATTTTTATCGCCTGCGCTGAGTTTTCAAGCTCAGAGGAAGTGTTGGACCACAACACATCAATTTTCCCCTCAGTTAGCGCCGTAAGTCTGCGCTTATCGCTGTACCAAATCGGATGCGCGTGTAAAAGAAATTTCCCATCAGTCAATTCGGTTTTTAACAGCGCGAGATGCAACAGCTGTGAAAAATAATCATCAAATTGGTCAGCTGCGGTTAAGGAGTTTTGGGGAGTGACGATGGTACTAAATGGTGCTGTATTGGCCGCGATAGTAGTGGCGAAAAAAAACAATGGGGCCAGCAATAGGCTAGCCTTCATCGACCTGATGTACCTGTTGAATAGTTCGAGCATTTTACATCCTAACGGCTAGGCTTTTCGGCTAATGCACGCGCCGCACAGCGGTCTGGATTATTTGATTCCGCCTTAGCGTGTGTATACCAGCCATTTTGCGGTTTTGTTATTGAGAAAGTGTAGTCGATGAGCGGCATTTAGCATCAGACAAATTCACTGCGCAATAGGTGTTCAGTTAGGTGTTCAGTTAATGCGTCAGTGGTTTCCGTCGTAAGTTACAAACCCTGCTATATTTAAGGCTGTCAGCCGTTTTGCCGCTGAAATAAACCTTGCCTCTCACACAACCTTGCCTCTGGCACAAGCTTTGCCTCTGACACAAGCGTCGAGATTATTAATAGGCCGATGCTCGCAACGAGAGACAAGTCACAAAGAGAGACAAGTCACAAATGTGAGCTTACCAATAATAATGATTTGTGACCTTAAAAAGTTCTGATGCTGATTTTGAAAATGGTATAGATACAAATGCAGATTGACTTACCAGGCTATAAAATTAAAAGCACCCTCGGCAAGGGCGGCATGGCGACTGTTTATCTGGCGATTCAGGAAAGTTTTGAGCGTGAGGTCGCGCTTAAAGTTATGTCACCCGATTTACTCTCAGACCCGAGCTTTGGTGAGCGTTTTATACGCGAAGCAAAAATTGTTAGCCGTTTGGTGCATCCCAATATTGTTAGCGTCTATGACGTGGGTATCCACAATGGATATTATTTTTTATCCATGGAATATATTCCGGGTAAAGACCTGACCCACAAATACCCTGAATTGAGTTTATTGGAGCGCTTGCGTGTTGTTAAAGAAATTGCGCGAGCCTTGGATTTCGCCGGCAAAAAAGGTTACGTCCATCGCGATGTAAAACCTGAAAATATCATGTTGCATGAGGAGGATGGTCGCGCCGTGCTGATGGATTTTGGCATAGCTCGGCCTTCAGACACCGCCTCGGGCGTCACCCAGGTAGGGACGGCTATCGGCACCCCACATTACATGAGCCCGGAGCAGGCCAGGGGCGTGGCGGTGGATTCGCGTGCTGACCTTTATAGTTTGGGGGTGGTGCTCTTCTTGTTGATCACTGGGCGCGTGCCCTACGATGGCGACTCCGCGGTTGTGGTGGGAATCATGCACATTAGTGAGGACATTCCCTGCCTGCCCTCATATCTCGAGGCTTTCCAACCGATTATCGATAAGATAATGGCGAAAACCCCGGCTGGACGTTATCAAACGGGCGCGGACTTTATTGCGGCCGTGGAAGCCATACCTACCGATGTGCTGGCGCGCATCGCCGAAAGTAGTAAATCGCAAGATGTAGAACACGAATGGCCTGTTAAGCCTGTTAAATCCGTCGTGCGCAAGCCAAGGGTTAATGCTGCTGAGCTTGCATTGGGTGGCAGCATGATCGCGCGCTCGGAAGATCGCATTGTGCATCACAACAAGCGTTCGCCAAAAACAACGTCTAGTAACGGCGCTTGGCTTTTGGTCAGTTTGGTGGTTGTTTTAGCGGCTGGTTATTATTTTCAGGAAGATGTAAAAAAGCGCTGGCTCCTCTTGACGGCTTTTCCCAAGGTGCATGAAGCCTCCGAATCCATCGTGAGCCTTTCGGCAAAATCGCCGGAATCTGATGTGCTGCCAGCGCCACCTTCTGCAGTCGCCAGCCGCTCAAGCCTTTTGAGTCAAGCCGATAGTTTGCGCGAATCCCTAAAACGCGACTGGAAAGTAGCACCCCAACTTGCAGAGATTTTTCGTACTGCGGCCAAAAGCAGTCACGCCGACGATCAGCAAATCGCCCAAAAGGGGCTTGAGGATTTACAAGATTTTTATGCTGCGCTTGTTCGGAAAGCCGTGCAAGAAAATACGCTAGAGTCTGCCGAGGAATATGCTGATTCGGCAAAGCGTGTTTTTGGCGATGGTGAAAAGCTGTCGGTCTTGCAGGATGCGTTTGCGGTGCTAAATGCCGCACATCTTGCTGTTGAAGCGTCGCGGCAAGCTGCTTTTCAAGAACAGGAAAAGCAGTCGCAACATCAACTACAACAA
>JAYWHF010000250.1:0-3969 GCA_043777855.1 Gammaproteobacteria bacterium
GCGGTTTTTTTTACGACGTTGATATCGAGCAAAAACTCACCGACGAAGATGTTGCCGCGATTGAAGCGCGCATGCATGAGTTAGCAACCACGGAATACGATGTGGTTAAAAAGAAAGTGACATGGCAAGGAGCGTATGACCTATTTGCCGCTCGCGGCGAAACTTATAAGCTTGAAATTTTAGACCGCGATGTGCCCAAAGATGCGATGCCTAGGCTGTATTATCACCAGGAATATGTCGACATGTGCCGAGGGCCGCACGTTCCTAATATGCGCTTCTGCTTGAACTTCAAGTTGATGCGTACATCTGGCGCTTACTGGCGCGGTGACTCAAACAACAAAATGTTGCAGCGAATTTACGGCACTGCCTTCGCCGACAAGAAGCAACTGGCGGCTTATTTTAATTTGTTAGAAGAGGCGGCAAAACGAGATCACCGCAAACTGGGCAAAAAATTCGACTTGTTTCATTTGCAAGATGAGGCGCCCGGTATGGTGTTCTGGCATCCCAAAGGCTGGTCCCTTTGGCAGCAAATCGAACAGTATATGCGTACAACTCTTGATGTCGCTGGTTATCAAGAAGTGAAAACACCCATGATCATGGACCGCTCTTTGTGGGAAAAGTCCGGCCACTGGGAGAACTATCGTGAGGGAATGTTTACTACCGAGTCGGAAAAGCGTGACTACGCCGTTAAGCCCATGAACTGCCCCGGCCATGTACAAATTTTTAATCACGGCTTGCGCTCACACCGTGATTTGCCATTGCGCTTAGCGGAGTTTGGCTCTTGTCACCGTAACGAAGCTTCTGGCGCATTGCACGGTTTGATGCGCGTACGAGGCTTTGTGCAGGATGATGCTCATATCTTTTGTACAGAAGATCAAATTGTTCAAGAAGTGTCGGCGTTTAATAGTTTGTTGCAATCTGTATATGATGATTTTGGTTTTACGGAAGTTCTTATCAAGCTGTCATTACGCCCAGAAAAGCGCGCTGGTACTGAAGAAACGTGGGACAAAGCTGAAGAAGGTTTGCGCATTGCGTTGCGCGCATCCGATCTTGAGTGGGAGGAGCTGCCGGGTGAGGGTGCATTTTACGGGCCGAAAATCGAATACCAAATTAAAGATGCACTCGGTCGTTCTTGGCAGTGCGGCACCATTCAGCTGGATTTTGTGCTTCCAGAACGTTTAGATGCGGAATATGTGGCCGAAGATAATGCGCGTAAACGCCCAGTGATGTTGCATCGTGCTATTTTGGGTTCATTTGAGCGTTTTCTTGGGATTTTAATTGAGCATTATGAAGGCTCATTTCCAGTTTGGTTGTCGCCCGTTCAGGCCGTAATTATCAACATTACGGACAATCAGGCCGATTTCGTGAAAAAAATTGGAAAAACCTTGCGTGATAAAGGCTTCCGCATCATTTCGGACTTGAGAAATGAGAAGATCGGCTTTAAAATCCGCGAGCACACAATTCAGCGGGTTCCCTACCTGCTCGTCATTGGCGACAAAGAGGTTGAAAACAACTCTGTTGCAGTTCGTACAAGAGACGGAAAAGACTTGGGTGTAATGAATCTGGAAGCCTTCATCGAGCACTTGACCGCCGATATCGCGCGTCGAGGCAGACTTTTTTCTGTGTAAAAAAGAGGTTCTGTCTGAAAAGACAGCAAAAGGTAAGTAAGGTTTGTTCTTATTAATTAATTGGAGATACAACTATCAAACGAGATAACGCTCCCGCCGCTAAAGGTAACTCTAAAAAAGCGCGGATTAACGATCAGATCGAAGCTAAACAGGTTCGTTTAATAAATGCAGAGGGGGAACAAGTAGGTATAGTTCCTCTCGCTGAT
Source organism: Gammaproteobacteria bacterium (assembly GCA_043777855.1). GTDB lineage: Bacteria > Pseudomonadota > Gammaproteobacteria > Pseudomonadales > Cellvibrionaceae > Cellvibrio. The sequence goes on from JAYWHF010000250.1 coordinate 1,835, forward strand.
GCCTTGGCGCAAGCCTTGGCCGCTACGCTCGACTTGGTTGAGATCGTTAGTGATAGCGACCCGATTGTTTGCAAGATCATGGATTACGGCAAGCATCTGTTTGAAATTAAGAAGACCAAAGCAGCGGCTAAAAAGAAACAAAAGCAGCAGCAAATTAAAGAAATGAAATTTCGTCCAGGAACGGAGGATGGGGACTATCAGGTTAAGCTTAAAGCTCTGATACGTTTCTTAGAGAATGGGGACAAGGCCAAGGTAACGTTAAAGTTCCGCGGCCGTGAATTAGCTCACCAAGAGCTCGGTATGGAAGTTATGCAACGTATCGAGAAAGACTTGTTGGAAATGGGTGCCGTAGAACAAGCTGCTAAAATGGAAGGCAAGCAACTCACTATGGTCATCGCCCCGAAAAAGAGAAAATAGTCGGGCTTTTAGCTGCCTTGATTATTTATATTATTTACCAAAATGTGTGGAGTTTTATCCCATGGCAACTAAAGCTAAAGTACACAGTGGTGCTGCAAAGCGCTTCAAAAAAACCGGCGCTGGCTACAAGTTTAAGCACGCTAACAAGAGCCACATCCTGACCAAAATGACGACTAAACGTAAACGTCAATTGCGCGGCACTAGCATTGTCGACCCGACAGATGTTCCACGCGTTAAACGTATGTTTCGTGCCAATTAATCTTTGGCTAACTGAATTATTTTGAGAGGATTAAGGTATGGCTCGTGTTAAACGTGGTGTAGAGGCGCGTCGTCGTCACAAGAAAATATTAAAGCAAGCTAAAGGTTATTACGGTGCGCGTTCGCGTACATTCCGTGTTGCCAAACAAGCGGTAATCAAAGCGGGTCAATACGCTTATCGCGATCGCCGTGTTAAGAAACGTAACTTCCGCGCTCTGTGGATTACGCGTATTAATGCTCAGTCTCGTGCTGAAGGTATGTCTTACAGTCAGTTGATTGCAGGTTTGAAAAAAGCCAGCATTGTGTTGGATCGTCGTGTTTTGGCTGACTTGGCCGTGCATGATAAGGCGGCGTTTGCGGCGGTTGTTGCGATGGCTAAATCAGCTCTGGCTGCTTAATCATCCAACTTTAGCGTTAAAGAACACTTAACGCTGCTGTGATCGCGATGAAAAGGGGAGGGCTTTGTTCCTTCCCTTTTTTTATGGCTGTTGTAATTGAAATAACTAAAACTCTAATTGGAAAAGCAGATGGAAAATCTTGCTGCGCTGACTGACATAGCGCTCAAATTAATTGATCAGACTCAAGACCTAGCCGTACTTGACGCGATGCGCGTGGATTATCTGGGTAAAAATGGCAGCATCACGGCGCTTATGAAAACCCTTGGCAAGTTATCGCCTGAAGAGCGCCCAGCTGCCGGTGCCGAAATCAATAAAGCTAAAGATGCGGTGCAAGCTGCTCTGGAAGCTCGCAAAGCGATGCTTGAGCAGGCGGCCATTGCTGTCAAATTGGCCGGCGACCTAGTTGATGTAACGCTTCCTGGGCGTGGCCAACATACAGGTGGTTTGCATCCTGTTACTCGCACGCTACAGCGTATTGAAGATATTTTTTTGGCCGTGGGTTACACCGTTGAAGTCGGCCCAGAAATTGAGGACGACTACCACAACTTCGAAGCGCTCAATATTCCGTCGCATCATCCCGCACGCGCTATGCACGACACATTCTACGTAGACGATACCCACGTATTGCGCACTCACACCTCCCCTGTGCAAGTGCGCACCATGGAAAATAAAACCCCGCCGATTCGCGTAATTTGCCCTGGCCGTGTATATCGCTGTGATTCCGACGTAACTCATTCACCGATGTTTCATCAAGTTGAAGGTTTGGTGGTGGATAAAAATATCAGCTTCGCCGATTTGAAAGGCACCATGGATCAATTTCTCAAAACTTTCTTTGAGGCGGATGTGCCTGTGCGTTTCCGCCCTTCTTACTTTCCCTTTACAGAGCCGTCGGCGGAGATGGATATTCAGTGTACTCAATGCCGTGGCAAAGGTTGCCGCATGTGCAAAAACACAGGCTGGTTGGAGGTAGGAGGTTGTGGCATGGTTCACCCTGAGGTGTTTAGCGCCAGCGGTGTAGATCCTGAAACTTACACAGGCTTTGCCTTCGGTATGGGTGTGGAA
>JAYWHF010000251.1:0-11225 GCA_043777855.1 Gammaproteobacteria bacterium
GCAAGCTGTCATTCAAGCCTGTGCCGAACTCGCTCGCGATGCCGGAAAAGCACGCTGGGATTGGCAACCAGAAGCCGTCAATGTGCAACTTAAAGAAGCTTTAAACAAAGGCTTTGGTGAGTCAATCGGCATGGCTTATCGGGTTACAGACAAAGCCAAACGTTACGATCGCCTAGATCAACTGCTCAAGGAAGCCATATCAGAACTTGCCAAAGAAGGCTCCGGACTTTCAGCTGACGACGTCAAAGGCGCTTTTAGCGCACTGGAATCTCATATAGTGCGGTCGCGCATTGTAGCGGGCGAACCGCGTATCGATGGCCGCGACAACAAAACTGTGCGTCCCATCCAAGTTGAAGTGGGTGTGCTCGGCAAAGCCCACGGTTCGGCGTTATTCACCCGTGGCGAAACCCAAGCTTTGGTTATCGCAACACTGGGCAACGCTCGCGATGCGCAAATCATCGACTCGCTGGAAGGCGAGAAAAAAGATTCGTTTATGTTGCACTACAACTTCCCCCCTTATTCAGTGGGAGAGTGCGGTCGCATGGGCTCAACGGGCCGTCGCGAAATTGGTCATGGCCGTTTGGCGCGCCGTGGCGTGGCGGCGGTATTGCCTGCCGTAGACAGCTTTCCATACACCCTACGTGTCGTCAGTGAAATTACCGAATCTAACGGTTCAAGCTCAATGGCGTCGGTCTGCGGTACCAGTTTGGCGTTGATGGATGCGGGCGTTCCTCTCAAAGCACCCGTCGCCGGTATTGCCATGGGCCTAGTCAAAGAGGCAAATGGGTTTGCGGTCTTGACTGACATCCTTGGCGACGAAGATCATCTCGGTGACATGGACTTTAAAGTTGCAGGCACTAGCACCGGTATTACCGCGCTTCAAATGGATATCAAGATTGAAGGTATCACCGAAGAAATTATGGAAATCGCGCTAGAGCAAGCACTAGCGGCGCGTTTACATATTCTTGGCGAGATGAACAAAATCATGGCCGTGTCGCGCACTGCTGTTAGCGAAAACGCACCGCGCTTTGAAACCATCAAAGTCCATCCTGATAAAATTCGCGACATTATTGGTAAAGGCGGCGCCACTATTCGCGCCATTACCGAAGAGACAAACTCATCGATCGATATCGATGACAATGGCTCTGTAAAAATTTATGCCGCTAACAACGAAGACTTACAAACAGCCGTTTTGCGCGTAATGGGCATTGTTGCAGAAGCAGAAATTGGCGCCATCTATGAAGGCACTGTTGTACGCATCGTCGACTTTGGCGCGTTCATCAATTTCCTTCCAGGAAAAGATGGGTTGGTACATATCTCTCAAATTGCTGACGAGCGTGTCAATAGCGTCGCCGATTATTTGAAAGAGGGCCAAATTGTTCGCGTGAAATGCTTGGATGTAGACCAACGCGGTCGTATTAAGCTTTCAATCAAAGAAGCGACGGCCGATGAGTCAGGCGTGCCGACAAAAGCAGCGGCAGAAACAACAGAAGAATAATTTTTTCTTCTGTTGTTGACCAAAAACGCTCTGACGAAATTCAGGGCGTTTTTTTTAACAGACACAAACAAAAAAGGAAGAGAGCCTATGCAAATGTTGTTCGCGCTAACCTTGTGTATGTTGCTGAGTTCGTGCCATCAAAACCCAAAAGCCACAGAAGAAGGTGCGGCCAGCTCGCGCGTACCACATCAGCAGTTGATAATTTTACGCCCCTGCCCGAGCTTCGCCGAAACGGGAAAGCCGGCCTTGGTATACGGTGCTGAGTGTGGAGAGTTGCTCGTAAAAGAAAATCCAGCAGATAGCAACAGCTCTGAAATATCGCTAAATATTTTGCGTTTGCCGGCGATTAGTCCCGCGGCAGCTCAAGATCCATTATTTTTAATTCAAGGCGGGCCTGGTGGTTCGTCGGTAGACATGGCAACAGTTGTACACAGAGCTTTCGACGATGTACGCAAAAATCGCGATCTGATTTTTGTTGACCAGCGCGGCACGGGTAAATCCAACCCACTGTTATGCGAACAGTTAACACCGGCGGATGAACTACTGCCAGAAGATGAACAAACTCGAAAGTCACACACGCTCATAAAATCGTGCGCCGAAAAATATCGGGCGCGAGTACCTTTTTATACAACACCCTACGCAGTTCAGGATTTAGATAGCGTACGCAGCGCCTTGGGTTACGCAAAAATTAATTTGTGGGGAGGTTCTTACGGCACTCGTGTGGCCTTAGAATATCTGCGCAAATTTCCGCAACACGCACGCACGGCTATTCTGGATGGCGTTGCACCCGTACAAATTGCACTGCCAAAATATTTTGCTACTGATGCGCTTGCCGCCCTAGAAGCAGTTAACAAAGAATGCAAAGTACAAGAAAAATGTCACTCACTCTATGGGGACATAGTAGAAAAAGCGGCCACAGTAGTTCAACATCTTTCGCAAACACAGAGCAATGGCGAACCTGTTCATATTGCATTTGATCACCCGCGGCATCAGCAGCTTACACACCTGAATCTCACACCGAAAAGTTTTTCCAGCTTATTATTTATGTCGCTTTACTCTCGCGACCTTACCGTCCTATTGCCTCGCTCAATTGCCGATGCTGAACGTGGCGATTATCGATTGATGGCTTCTCTCTCGGCACTCGCCACAGAGCAAGCAAGCTTTACGGATATTAGTGATGGCATGCGCTACAGTGTAATTTGCAATGAAGACGCTCACTTTATTTCTGCCGAAGACATAGCAACTGCAAAACCATTTTTTGGCATGAATATGTTGAAAGATCTTTCTGATTCCTGCGCGCTATGGCCGAAAGCAATCTTGCCAAAAACTTACAACGATCCCATCAGCAGTGATATTCCAACGCTATTGTTATCTGGGAATCACGACCCCGTAACCCCTTCACACTGGGCTGAATTAGTTGCTAAAAATCTCACTCATGCATTGCAAGTCGTTGCTCCCGGAGGAAATCATTCTATCTCGATGGAAGGTTGCCTACCGAAAATCATCGCTCAGTTTCTCGAGCTCGGAAAAATTGAAGGCATTGATACTGCCTGTGTAAAAAATATTGTACCCCTGCCCTTAGTTCTCGGCGCCAATGAACGAAAGCCAAGCTCGTTTTCATCCGCCACAATGCGGTCAAGCTCGTCATACCCATCTTCTGCGCGGTCATCAGCAACGAGCGCCGCGCCATGATTAGCATTCAACATCTTTCAAAGTCGTTCGGCGGCAGCAAAAAAACTCCGAGCATACATGCGCTAAAAAATATTTCTTTAACGCTACGCGATGGCGAAATTACCGGAATTCTTGGGTTAAATGGCGCAGGCAAATCTACACTTATGCGATTAATTTACGGGTTGTTACAGCCCAGCAGCGGCGAAATATTCATCGACAATATCAGTGTTAGTAAGTCGCCCGATGTCGCACGTAAAAAACTGGGAGTTTTGCCGGATGACACCGGTTTATATAAACGATTAACGGCGCGGGAAAACATTCGCTACTACGGCGAACTCCAAGGGTTTTCTGGCGAATTACTTGAGCGCAACATAGATCAATTGATTTCGTGGCTAGGCATGGAAACTATTGCAGAACGCAGGGCCGAAGGTTTTTCTCTTGGCGAGCGAATGAAAACGGCGCTAGCTCGCTCAATAGTCCACAAGCCACAACATATACTCTTGGATGAACCCACAAACGGATTAGATGTTATTACCACACGCGCTGTTCGCCGCTTGTTACGTGAATTAAAAGCCGAAGGCCGCAGTGTGCTATTTTCCAGCCACTTAATGCACGAAGTCAGTGGCCTTTGTGACAGAATCATTGTCATTGCTGCAGGTGAAATCATTGCCGACGGTTCAGTGGAGGACATTGTGGCAAAGGGCAAGGCGGAGAATCTGGAAGATGCTTTTATCAATCTAGTCCAGCTAAAGACTACGGAGGGATGAATCGATTCATGGCAACTTTTCTTACAGCGCTCGTTGTTATTTTTAAAAAGGAATTGCGTGACGCATTGCGCGATAAACGCAGCCTACGTATGGCTTTTTTACCGCCTCTTTATTTTGTCGGCGTTTTTGTCGGAACGGTATTTTTTATCCTCCATTTACAAAAAGAAGCAACCGGACGCGGCAGCGAGCCGATTCAGCTTTCTGTGTTAGGCGCAGAGTATTTATCACCCCTGACAGATTGGCTACAAGAGCAAGGCGTAAAAGTTAACCACGTCGGTGACGATGCCTACAATCTTGTTGAGCAAAGAAAAATTGACTATGTGTTGATTATTCCAAAGGAAGCACCGCAGCAATTTGCCACGGGAGAGTCGGTGATGGTGTGGTTAGTTTACGATGCCACAAACAACAAAATACAAACCAGCATTGGCTTTATCAAACAGCAAATTACCAGCTGGAACAGTCGTATGGGTAGCCTGCGATTACTGTCCAGAGGTATTTCCCCCTCCGTGGTAAACCCGCTCTATTTGCGTGAAATGAATATCGCCAGCGATCAAAAAATGGGATTTTTTGTGATGGCCAGTCTACCCATGTTTCTGATTCTTTCGGTGTTTATTGGCAGCGTTGGCTTTACGGCGGATATGACAGCTGGCGAACGCGAGCGGCGCTCATTGGAATCATTACTCATCACCCCCGCGAACTCTGGCGCAATTATCGTTGGGAAATGGTTAACGTGCCTGCTGCTGACGTTTGCTGTTTTACTGGCAGAACTCGGGTTACTTGCCATTGCTTTTGCATTTATTCCATTTAACGAATTGGGGCTGCGCGTCGATGTATCCGTACTAGACTTGCTAGGAATTTTCGCAAGCTTAACATCGCTCGCGGTAATCGCGGTCTCATTGCAACAGGTGATCGCCATTTTTGCGCGCTCATTTAAAGATGCGCAGACCTACATGGGCTTGATCGTGTTTATCCCAATGTTACCGCTGATGTACACCATGATTAATCCCGGCGCATATGAACCTTGGTTTGCCTGGGTGCCGGTGCTTGGGCATCAGGCCGCCATAAAAGATTTACTACTGGGCAGCTCACTCGATGCAGCGACCTTCGTGAAGTTTTGGGTAGTCGCCATTCCACTTTCATGTTTGCTGTTAGCCTTTACCGCAAATCAATTGCGGAAGCCAAAAATTGTCTATGGCTGATTAACCTCTAAACGTCACTAGAGATCACAAGCACGCTTGTCAGCTCGCAGTCACTCAAATGTCAAATACAGATATGTCAATTTTTTTACATATTCCAAGACGGTTTTTGACAAAGCCCAACAAAAGGTCAAGACTAAGTCTTCACACATCAATTTATCAATACATCTTTTGTGCATTTCAGTCTTTTTATAGAAACTGCTATTGCTTATCAGAGGAAAAAACGGAGTCGTTTATGAGTAGTATGTTCGACAGCTTTAATGCGGTTTTTGATAGTTCAACACAACTACCCAAAGAGGAATTGCGAGGCACACGTGCGCCGCTACCAATGGACGTGGAATATTACCTCAATGATGTTCAGCGAATAGCGCTGCATAGCCTGGAAAATTTTGGCTGGCAACTTGCGTTTATTCGCCGCCCCCTGTTCGTGCCCCCAATGGTTGTGGTAAGAAATGACGACCAGAATAAATTTGCGCTACTTGAAGAAGATGGCGCGTTAAATCTTTCGCCTCCCATTAAGTGGCGTCACTAAAAACAATCAGCGCCTTATTAATCCCCAAAAAGCAAACCTTGCGCGGGGTTTTATTGGGCGCTTTATTCAGTTTCGATTCAGTCGCTGAAAATTACTATGAACGCTAGATTTCTCGGGAGCGCTGCAGTGAAAACAATTTTTGGCTTGATTATCTTATTGATTGTTAGTTCTTTTACAGCCTGTGGCAGCGACGGCAGTGCTACACCTCGCGTCATAAACTATACCCCTGAATTGAAACGCTATGACGTGGTAGACAGCTACGGTGTTGATACTGCAAAACCTGGCACAACACCCTTAGCCATAAGCCCTTATCTGGACAACGGTTTGTTCGATGTCTTTTGGCAGGTGAATAGCTTAGAAGACTACCGTGTTAACATCCGCATTAACGATGCCGCCGGAATATCCCAATCACTGTTAATTTACTCCGAAATTTGCGGTCTGGGCAAAGCCTGCGATCAAGGTAGCGGTGTCATTTGTGAATACACAACCGATTTTTATTTGTCCTGCAATAACAGCAAACGGCCTATCGATATTTTTGAGTTATTCCCCAACAAGGCTCCGCAGAAACTCTTTCTATTACTTGAAATTTGCGACCTCGACTCCTCCTATTGCGCCTACGATTACTACCCGGTTCTGATGGAGTAGCGGGGCGCAAACACTCAGGGCATAATGCCGATCTCATAGTGTCATGCATCGATTGATATGCCCTTATTCTCACAGGCGGCGCCCTTAAGGGCGACAACACTCCCATTTACTTACGCTGTTGCGCGCTCCGCAAAGCGCCGTAGCATAAGCATTGAGGTGTCTGGGGCTCAGGTCACTGTGAGAGCGCCTTTTTTTGTCGCAATAACTGATTTAGAAAAATTTGTTCGTGCAAAATCCCTCTGGATCGAGCAAAAAATTGCTCAACAGACCAAGCAAATCAACGTCATTCCAGACCGAACTTATACCTCAGGTACTGAACTACCTTTTATGGGTCAGCAGCTCACCTTAGTGCTTGACCGGCAAGCTCAAGCCAATGTGGTACAGCTCGGCGACAAGTTATGGGTGGGGTTATCAACACGCAGTCGTTTAGCCGACAAAGAACAAGCAAAGCGTCTAGTGAGCCTTTGGTATCAACGTCAAGCACTCTATTTTCTTACCCTTAAAACCGACGTCGCAGCCCGCACGCTCAACCTGCGCTACAGTGCGCTCACCATCAAGGCAACGCGTTCAAAATGGGGCCACTGCACAGCCTCTGGAGCCATCCAATACAATTGGCAGATTCTTCTAGCACCTGAACCCATTGTCGATTATCTTGTGGCCCATGAAGTAAGCCATCTACGGCACCATAACCACAGCCCAGCATTTTGGCAGTTAGTGGCCAGCCTTTGCCCTGAATATAAAAAGCACCGTGCTTGGCTCAAAGCACACGGATTAGAACTAACGCTCTAAAAATTTTTGTCGATTGGAGAATATAGCAAGATGACCGAATCCTTAAGTCAAAGTGACACCGAGAACCTCGATCGCTTTATCGTTGAGGCGATTGAGCACGGCTGCGTCTGGAGCTTGCAAGGGCCAGAGGGTTGGGCCCTTTGTGGATCGGAGAAATACGACGGTACGGATGTTATGCCATTTTGGTCGCAAGAGGCCTTGGCGCAGATTCACTGCGCGGATGACTGGAAAGACTACGCACCCTTGGCCATCGAACTCGGAGAGTTCCTCGAAGACTGGCTTACCGGTATGCATGAAGATGTTGTGTTGGCCGGGGTTAATTGGGATGAAGAACTAGAAGGTGTTGAGATTGAACCTCTAGACCTTCTGGAGGAATTCGATCAAGAGTTAGCAGAGTAACCTAACCTACAGCGACATATTGTTAGAGACAGCGCCTTGTCAGAGACAGCGCCAAGAAAAACTTATATGGCTTCACGGTCAAGGCTATCATTTTCACTGACAAGATTGCCAAATAAATGCTCGTGCAAAATGTCCACATGATGATCACACGCGTAAACTTCAAGATCAGCCAAAGACCGACACCGTGGTGAATAGACCGTGCGGCTCTCGCGATAATTCCGATCGCTGAGTAAAAAGACGTTTTCTTTTGGCAATATTCGCTTAGTAATATGATTAAATTTTTCGCACTGAATCTGCAAAATACATATTTCAAAATCCATTGATAGGCGCATCAGTTGCGGATAAGCACATTCACGACGATCAGTGAAACTAATTTCACAGCTTCCAAAAAGCTCATTGTTTTGCAAGGGTAGGTATGCCATAGGCGCATCATCTTAAGTAAAATATTTTTATTCTAACCAAAAGAGTTTTTATCTTCGGCCAATATATGTCCGTACCGCGCTCGCTAATGATTTTTCCGTGCAGCTGCCGATTACATCACTTAAATAACATTGTTACAGGCGAGCTTGTCACAAATTTAAATTTTATCTTCCCCCGCCAAGAGGCCGACCAATGAATTCTCGCGTGACACAATTAGTTCTTTCTAGCGCATTTTTATTCTTAGTGAGCTGCGCGGCCCTAACACCCAAGCTTAGTGATCCAGATGTAAAGCTTATTAGCCTGCGGATGTTGCCTGCTCAAGGCCTGCAACAACGTATTGCGGTAGATCTTATTATCGCCAACCCTAATCAACGAGACTTAGATATTAATAGTATTTCTTACAGTATAGGCATTGAAAACATCAGCGTTCTATCGGGCTTAACCAAGCAAGTACCCGTGTTAAAGTCTTACCAAGAAACACCTGTTACACTAGAAGTCTCAGCTGATCTCATACAAATGTTGCGCCTGATTGAACATTTTAGTCGGCGTGGTATCGGCGAAAATGTAAATTATAATTTTTCCGCCATTATTGATTTCAGTGCCTGGCTGCCCTCCATGCACGTGGATAAAAAAGGCATATTGCCACTAAATGGTAAGCAATAAGCGGGTGGTTAAGCGCTAGAAAAATCACGAAGTTCAAAAGGAAATTTAAACGCACAATCTCAAATAAATGCTCGTTTTAATTTAATGTTCTAGGATATTCAATGACCGAATTAATATCACTTCCGGATGCCGATGAACGCATCCCGTTAAAAGATTTCAGCGAAAAAGCCTACTTGGATTATTCCATGTACGTGATTCTTGATCGCGCATTGCCGCATATTGGCGATGGCCTTAAACCCGTTCAGCGGCGTATCGTCTACGCCATGAGCGAGCTGGGATTAAAGTCCACCGCTAAATTCAAAAAATCAGCGCGCACCGTCGGCGACGTCATTGGTAAATTTCACCCACATGGAGATTCGGCATCCTACGAAGCTATGGTGCTAATGGCGCAACCCTTTTCTTACCGGTACACCTTAGTCGATGGCCAGGGTAACTGGGGCTCACCCGATGACCCAAAGTCATTTGCCGCCATGCGTTATACCGAATCGCGGCTCACCCGTTACAGCGAAGTGCTGCTCGAAGAATTAGCGCAAGGAACCGTTGATTGGCAGCCAAATTTCGACGGCACGCTCGAAGAACCCGTGGTATTACCGGCGCGCGCACCGAATATTTTGTTAAACGGAACCACTGGCATTGCGGTAGGTATGGCAACCGATATTCCGCCGCACAATCTGCGAGAAGTGGTGAACGCATGCATACATTTACTCGATAACCCACAGGCTACGATCGATGATTTATGTCAGCATATTCTGGGCCCCGACATGCCCACCGATGCTGAAATTATTTCGTCGCGCGAGGATATTCTCAAAATGTATGAAACCGGACGCGGCAGCATTCGGATGCGCGCAGTCTGGCAGAAAGACGAGGAGTCCGGCGATATTATTATTACCGCTTTGCCACACCAAGTCAGCGGCGCAAAAATTTTGGAACAAATAGCAGCGCAAATGCAAGCCAAGAAACTGCCGATGGTCGCAGATCTCCGTGATGAATCAGATCATGAAAACCCAACGCGCTTAGTCATCATTCCACGCTCGAACCGCATCGATCTCGAGCAAGTGATGCAGCACCTATTTGCCACTACCGAGCTTGAGCGCACCTATCGTGTCAACATGAATATGATAGGTATCGATGGTCGCCCTTCCGTAAAACCATTGCATAAAATTCTTACTGAGTGGCTGAGCTTTCGAACCGTTACTACACGTCGTCGATTACAGTATCGTTTGGAAAGGGTAGAAGAGCGCCTGCTTCGTTTAGCCGCATTAATGATAGTCTTCCTTAATGTTGACGAAGTGATTCGTATTATTCGCGAAGAAGATAATCCTAAACCAGCATTGATGCAGCGCTTCAATTTAATTGAAATGCAAGCCGAGTACGTTTTAGACACCAAGTTGCGCCAGTTAGCGCGCTTGGAAGAAATGAAAATTCGTGAAGAACAAGAAAGCTTGGAAAAAGAACGCGACGGTTTAATAAAAATTCTAGATTCGGCAGTGAAGTTAAAAAATCTTGTCCGCAAAGAATTAATTCAAGTTGCCGCCGAGTTTGGCGACGACCGTCGCTCGCCAATCATTGCCCGAGCTGAAGCGCAAGCCTTCAATGAAACTGAATTACTGAGCGTTGAACCTATCACCGTTGTGATCTCGGATAAAGGCTGGATTCGCTCTGCCAAAGGCCACGACATTGATCCTTCGAGCTTAAGTTACAAAGCCGGCGACAGCTTTAAATTTGCGTTGCACGGAAAAAGCAACCAGAGCGTCATGTTAATTGACTCTACGGGCCGCAGCTACGCAATACCGGCGCACAACCTGCCGTCTGCTCGAGGGCAAGGCGAACCCTTAAGTGGACGTATCAGCCCTCCGAGCGGCGCAACTTTTGAAGGCGCGCTCATGGGCCCTGACGATCAAAGTGTATTGATGGCATCTGACGCGGGGTATGGGTTCATCGCCACACTAGAAGATTTAGCTTGCAAAAATAAAGCAGGGAAAACGCTGCTAACCTTACCAGCAGGCGCTCTCGTTTTACCGCCACAGTTGCTTAAAAATCTCGACCAAGCATTAATTGCTGCGATAAGTAACGATGGCAGGCTGTTAGTATTCCCGGTCACTGAATTGCCTGAGCTGGCGCGCGGTAAAGGCAACAAGATTATGAACATCCCATCAGCACGAGTGCAAACGCGTGAAGAATTTGTTGTGGCAATATGTGTGCTAAACCCGAATCAGTTATTAACGCTCCACTCCGGTAAACGGCATATCACTTTAAAAATGGCAGATCTCGAACATTACAAAGGTGAGCGTGGGCGTCGGGGCAATAAGTTACCGCGCGGATTCCAAAAAGTGGACAAAGTTGAAGTAACCGAAAAATAAAATCAATCACGTTACTGTTGGCGAGCGAATTGTTAAAACTCGCGGCCTATCTGGCGGCCGTGTGTTCGCGATCTTAGAGCCAGATAAAATTCCACCCATTTTAGCGATGGCGTGACGATTGCGGACCATAGCCTATATCACAAGCATCTATCGCGGATTAGATTTTATGAAAAAAATATGTTGTCCGACGATCATTGACATAGAAGCTTCTGGTTTCGGATCAAGCAGCTATCCTATTGAAATTGGTGTTATTAAAACCAATGGTGAACGTTATTGCTCTTTGAT
>JAYWHF010000252.1:0-3947 GCA_043777855.1 Gammaproteobacteria bacterium
GGCAAACAGATGCCCGCCAATTTAGACCATTAGGCGTGAATGATGTGCGCATTGTGGCCCATAAGAACTGGCAAACATTCAACGAAAGTGCAGCACAGTGGGCAGCACAAAACACTATGAAAGATATTAGCGTTGATCATGTGTTATCGGCCTATCAGCAACTGCAACCGCGCCAATGTATCGTTCATTCTTCGGAAACTCGCTCTGTTACTGAGCCTATTAAGATACAAGACGAGCCGGTCATGCAAATGTATTTCTCGCTGGCGTCTTAACATTGTTTTATTTTTTACATCTATAACGTTTAAATTCTCACTGCCTAAATCCTCATAATCTGGAACAAGATACGGTGATGGAGCCAATAGTGAAAAGCCAAAAAATTATTATCTGCATTAAATGGGGAGATAAGTTTGGCCCAGACTATGTCAATCGCCTATGGTCGATGGCGCGTCGCAATATTACCGGTGATTTTCGTCTGATCTGCTTTACCGATAATACCGATGGCTTTCGTGCGGAGATTGAGCATCGTGATTTACCTGTTCTAGGTGTCGAGCATCCCAAACGCTCTCGTGGCAAATGGCCAAAGGTGGCACTCTGGGGAGCCGAGCTGGGTGGATTGACTGGACCCGTACTATTTATTGACTTAGACACAGTTATCCTGCGCAATATTGATGACTATTTCACCCTAGGCTCACCCGACGATGTTTATCTCGCACGCAATTGGGCAAAGCCCTTATCAGGCATGGGGCAAACTTCCATATTCCGCTTCCCTGTCGGTAAAAACCCTCATATTCTGGCCAATTTTAGAGAAAATGCACAAGCCATCGCTGATAGTTTTCGCTTTGAACAACACTACATTACCAAGTCAGTTACTGGCGGCATTAAATTTTGGCCGGAAGATTGGACTCTGCATTTTAGACTGCATTGTTTACCGGGTTTTCCTTTGCGCTATTGGCTACCAGCACCTTATCCCCAAAAAGCGAAAGTTGTTACTTTTCCAGGAGGACCTAATCCTAGCGATGTTTTAAAAGGACGATGGGATGACACTTTCCCTGAATATCATGGCCGTCTAGCGCATATCAAAGCAGCATTTTCAGGCAAAAGATCTGTAAAGGAACACTGGCGTTATCTGAAACAATTTGTGTTGCCCTGCGCATGGGTTCATGACGTATGGTCTGACTAGTTGATCGACTGAATAGCTGACAGTAAACAATCTCATCTACCCTAATTATGCATATACGTCCAATTACCCACACCAGAGATATGTAAAATATTCATAACAGCGAGGGGAACGAGAAACATCAACGGCACCAAAATCAACAGCACTAAAAACCGGAGTTTGCACTAAAAATTGAAAATATCGTTAAGAAAAGTTGAAAACTGAGTAATCTGTGCTTCTGGCTTAAACACTAGATGTAGTCATAACCAACTAGCACAGCTATAAGAAAAAAATCTAAACTCTAATTATAAGCGCCTTAGGATCGCTAGCGCGCGCAATCCCTGTATCTATGCGGTTTTAAGCGATTTTTACAGCAGCTACTCACACCTTATCCACAGTAACTCCACCTATTTTTAAACTTGCAATAATCATCGAACCGCTCTATCTTGTAGCTCATTCAGGATTTGACCCCATATATAGGGTTTTTATGACAGATTTGCTGTTCTAAAGTTTGTGACCGTTCTCTATTTTAGCTCAGTAAATTTCCGCCAATCTTTAACCTCGAAACAATTAATGAGCATCCAACAATAAGTACTAACAAGGTAAAGCAGCCTCTTCTAAAGCGTTTTGGACAGGCCCAATGCAGAATCATTAATCACTACATCTTGTGTTAGCCGTTTTTTTAGCAACACACCGAACATTCTCACAAGCACTGGCTAAATATACATGTAATACTTATTCTACCGATTAATACACAACACCAAGAACGTTAATTTTTATCACGGATTCAGACCTCAACGCGGAGACGTCTATGCATACAGATATCGAGTTTACCAACAACCCTCTTTACCAAGGCGATACCCAAACCACGAGTTTCAGCGCTACAGCGCCGGGACAGCTGCGTGTGATCAAGCGCAATGGCACGGTTGTGCCCTTTGATGCGAGCAAAATCGCAGTCGCTATGACTAAAGCCTTTTTGGCGGTTGAAGGTGGCACTGCTGCTGCATCTACTCGCGTTCATGAAACCGTGGACAACCTGACCAAGCAAATTACCGCCACCTTCAAGCGCCGCATGCCTTCAGGCGGCACCATTCACATTGAAGAAATTCAAGATCAGGTTGAACTGATCTTAATGCGCTCGGGCGAACAAAAAATCGCTCGTGATTACGTTCTCTACCGCGATGCACATTCGCGCATGCGCGCAGAGAAACGTGCATCACAACAAGCGAACGACATCGAATACCCCAACCTAAACGTCATTCGTGCTGACGGCACTCGCGCGCCGCTCAATATTGACCGTATGCGCACTATAGTGTCTGAAGCCTGCGCCAACCTGAAAGGCGTCAACAGCAAAGCGATTCTCGATGAAGCCATGCGTAACCTCTATGACGGCATTAACGAGAGCGATGTCAACACCTCGCTGGTCATCACCGCTCGCACCTTGGTTGAAAAAGAACCCAACTATTCATTTGCGACCGCGCGCCTGCTGCTCGACAAACTACGCGCTGAAGCGCTGAGCTTCCTCGGCATCACCCAAGAAGCCACTCAGTCGGATATGGAGCTTTATTACGCTCGCGCCCTGCCTATTTACCTGAAAAAAGGGGTGGAATTGGAACTTTTGTCACCTGAGCTGCTGAAGTTTGACCACGAAAAACTAGGCAAAGCCATCTTGGCTGACCGCGATTTGCAGTTCACTTATCTCGGCCTACAAACCCTGTACGACCGCTACTTCATTCACAGTAATGATGTGCGCATCGAGCTGCCGCAAATATTCTTTATGCGCGTAGCCATGGGCTTGGCGATTGAAGAGGAACATCGCGAAGATCGCGCCATTGAGTTCTATCGCTTGCTGTCATCCTTCGATTACATGAGTTCTACCCCAACCCTATTCAATGCGGGCACCCTGCGCCCACAACTATCGTCGTGTTACCTCACCACCGTACCTGACGACCTGCACGGCATCTACGGCGCTATACAAGACAACGCCATGCTCAGCAAATTTGCCGGCGGTTTAGGCAACGACTGGACGCCCGTTCGCGCACTCGGTGCTTACATCAAAGGTACTAACGGCAAATCCCAAGGCGTTGTGCCCTTCTTGAAAGTCGCCAACGACACCGCCGTGGCCGTAAACCAAGGTGGCAAGCGTAAAGGGGCTGTCTGTGCTTACCTTGAAACTTGGCATATGGACGTAGAAGAATTTCTGGAGCTGCGCAAAAACACCGGCGATGATCGCCGCCGCACCCACGACATGAATACCGCCAATTGGGTGCCCGACACCTTCATGAAGCGCGTATTTGATGACAAAGAATGGACCATGTTCTCGCCCAACGACGTGCCCGACTTGCATGATCTCTACGGCAAAGTTTTTGAAGCGCGCTACGAGCACTACGAGCGTGAAGCCGCTGCTGGCAACATCAAAGTCTTCAAAACTGTTCGCGCTTTAGACCTATGGCGCAAAATGCTCGGCATGTTATTTGAAACGGGCCATCCGTGGATCACCTTTAAAGACCCCTGCAACATTCGCAGCCCGCAACAACATTGCGGTGTGGTGCATTCATCTAACCTGTGTACCGAGATCACGCTTAACACCAAAGCCAACGATGAAATTGCTGTGTGCAACCTAGGTTCAGTGAATCTGGCACAACATGTGGTCGACGGCAAACTCGACCAAAGCAAACTCGCGCGCACCGTTAAAACCGCCATTCGCATGCTCGATAACGTTATCGACATTAATTACTACGCGGTAGCAACGTCCAAAGCCTCTAACATTCGTCATCGCCCTATTGGCCTT
>JAYWHF010000253.1:0-3938 GCA_043777855.1 Gammaproteobacteria bacterium
ATGAAAACAACATTTTCGAATTAGCGAGTTGTTGGCAAAAAAACTATACAACTAGAGACAAGCAACAACCTAAATCACAAAGTTACCCGGACACAGAAATGAATAAGTTTGCCTGTAACTACCGTAAACTGGTACTGCGCGAAAATAGAAAAATCGCCGCATAACTATTTCTTGCCAACACTCCATTGGCTCGTAACATTCCTCATCAAAAAAATGGGGGTTTAGCGTCTTAAATATCGGTAAAAAATAATTATTCCATAGAAAAATTAGCCAAGGAAAGACATAATGGAGGTGATTTTCACGTATACCATTTCTTGAGGTTTAAGAATGCAATCCCGGTTTCCGTTTCACCCATCGTTCTATCAATTGTTTCACCGATCATTGCGCTATTCATTAATGATACTAATTGGTCTTTTTAGCAGTGCGCATTGCCACTCAGCAACCAAGCACGGCACTGACGACTCAACCGCAATTGCGCAGCTGTACGCATCGGCTAACGTTGTCAATTCGGGCTCCAGCGCCCGCAAAGCGGAGCGTCTGTATTACCTTGAAGCACAAAAGGCACTCGACAAGAAACAACTAACCCGCTATGAACAAATTTTGCCTAGACTCAAAAATTACCCTTTGCTGCCCTACCTAGAGTATCAAGCGATCAGCGAAACGCTTGCATCACGCCCAACCAAGAAAGTAACGCAGTTTTTTGAGCGCTACCCAAATTCTTTTTTGAGCGAGCGTTTGCGGCATCGGTGGCTGCGCACCCTTGCCAGCCAAGCGCGCTGGACAGAATACCAACAATTCTACGACCCGAATCTGGATGATGCTGAGCTTGCGTGCCTTAACCTTCGTGCTCGCCTTGAAACGGGAGATAAAGCAGCCCTAACTGCTGTGGAACCTCTATGGGATATCGAAAAGCCACAATCAAAAGCCTGTGATCCGGTATTCGCCGAATGGGCTCAAGCTGGGTTACTAACACCGGCGATACTTTGGAGCCGTTACACTAAAACCGTACAAGCCGATGAGGTGAATCTTGCCAACACGCTCGCGCAGCAAATGCTCCCAGCTCAACAGGCAAAAGCACTGCAATACCAAAATATCGCCAACACGCCACGCCTGATCTTGCAAACAGAACTCTTTGACGCACAATCAACCGAGTCTCGCGCCAGCATCGCCCTAGGCCTTCAACGCTTTGGGCAATCGGATGCTGTAGGCGCCGATGAGTTGTGGAAAAACTTTGAGAAAAAAGGCAGCTTTACCGAAGACGAAAAAATTCACATCCATTACGTACTCGCACTGCAATTGTTACGACAAGATCAAGACACTAGAGCGGAGCAACTGGTCACCGCCGTACCGAATCTAAGTCACGCCGATTTGCTCGAAGCACTCATCCGTGAAGCATTACGAAAACAAGACTGGGAAAAATCATATCGCTGGATTTCGCGCTTGCCTTCTGATGTGCAAAAAAGTGAGCGCTGGAGTTACTGGCAAGCTCGCATTATGGAAAAACTCAACATTAAAGAGATTGAAGGAAAAAAAACCAGCGAGATTTATGCCGATGTTGCCAATACCCGCAGCTTCTACGGCTTCCTGTCGTCAGATAAACTCGGCGCCGACTACAGCCTAGTCGACAAACCGCTGCAGTTATCCAAAGAGTTCATCGATTCTATTGAGCTTAGCCCCGGAGTCCAACGCGCTCGTGAGTTCTACTTAACCGGCGAAATGGGTGCATCCACCCGCGAATGGATCCACACAATGAAATACTTCTCAGTGGAGGAAATTGTTGCTGCTGGCCGGCTCGCTGACCGCTGGGGCTGGCACCGCCAAGCCATCGAGACCATGGCCGATGCGCAATTGTGGGATGAGCTCCAAGTACGTTTCCCTATTGTCTACCCAGAAAACGTAAGGAATGCAGCAAAACACACATCGCTTAGCGAATATTTTATTTTTGCAATTGCTCGTCAGGAAAGTGCATTTAACGCGGCTGCAAAATCGCCCGCGGGCGCCTTAGGGCTCATGCAGCTATTACCCTCTACCGCCAAATCTACCGCGAAAAAATCTGGTTTAGATTTTAAAAATCAAGACTTACTGCTGCCCGAAAAAAACATTAACCTGGGCAGTCGCTACCTCGAGCAATTACTTGGTAACTTTTCTGGGAATAGAATTTTAGCCGCGGCAGCCTACAATGCAGGGCCTTCGAGAGTACGACAATGGCTTACAAAAAATGATGGCGACAAGCTACCTTACGACGTTTGGATTGAGACTATTCCCTACAAAGAAACCCGCAGCTACGTACAAAACATTTTGTTTTATTCAGTTATCTATGGCTATAGAACTGGCAACAAACAGCCCTTTGTGACAATGCAAGAAGCGGCTCAGCGATTGTAGAGAGATTCCAACGGCGATCAAGTTTACGGCAATCCACTTTTCAGACGCACGCATTTACAATTCCAGCGCTAAGTGTGGCGATAAGCAGCTGAAGCGGGTGAAAATTTGCACTAAACATCGAGGCAAAAAAGCCTGCGCTGCCACTAACAGTTGTTGTTGCCAAGAGCTACACTGAAATTTATTAGCTGGATAACTGCGAACGCCATGTCGGATTCACTGCCACTACTTGCGCGCCAACCCATTTTTAATTCAAACATGAAAGTGATTGGTTATGAGCTACTCTGTCGTTCAAATATCAATGGCAATGCCGCACTTAAGAATGGCGACGCCGCCACTTCACAAGTATTGCTAAACACTTTCACCGAACTCACGCTCGATAAAGTCGTGGGGAAAAATCTCGCTTTTGTTAACTTCACCCGAAACTTACTGAAGTCGCCACCGACCTTCGATCGAAAACAACTGGTAATAGAAGTTTTGGAAGGGCAGCATGTTGACGCCTCCATGCTGCACGCCTTAAAAGTACTGCGCGAGCAAGATTATACGATTGCGCTAGATGGCTTTGTCTTAACCCCGGAAACCCAGCATCTCATCCCCTATGCCGACATTATTAAGTTAGACGTGCTGCAATTATCGTCTCAACAAATAAGGGAACACATTAATCATCTCCATCCATTTGGCATTCAACTTTTAGCGGAAAAAGTTGAAACTTACGAAATGCTGGAATTCTGTAAAAAGGCAGGCTTTGATTTATTCCAAGGTTACTTTTTAGCGCACCCTCAAGTTATCACCGGGCGCAAAATGTCAGATAACAAACAGACCGTTCTGCAATTAATGTCCGCGCTTCACGACCCCAATGTACAAGTAGAAACCATTGAAAAATTAATTGCTCGCGACGCAGCGCTGAGCTACAAACTTTTGTTACTCGTGAACTCTGCAGCGTTTGGGGCAATGCGGAAAGTGGATTCGCTCAAGCAAGCCATTATGCTCCTAGGCATCAACAAAATTAGAAATTGGGTCAACATCCTAGTGATGTCTAATCTCAGCGGAAAACCTCAGGAATTAAGTGTGGTCGCACTGACCCGGGCACGGATGTGTGAAATGATTGCAAATAAATTTACCCAGAAGATTAAGCTTGATTCTTACTTTACCGTAGGTCTTTTGTCTTCCCTAGATGCTTTTATGGATGTTCCTCTTGCCACTTTACTAAAAAGTATTTCGCTGAGCACAAACATTAACGAGGCCATACTTAATCGCATGGGCGATGAAGGGAAAGTATTGGAAATTACGATACATTACGAGAAAGGTGCTTGGGATAATATAGATTGGGATTTTCTAGCATCCCATGGCGTGACTGCCACAGAGCTTTCCAACCTTTACATCGAAACGCTTACTTGGGTGGAAAACACTATGAGCGAATTAGGTATTTTTTCAAGCTTGGACGAAAAACGTAAATAGAAAGAGGCGGATTCAACTGCGAAGTGCATAACCATTTAAGCAGCTAAAGCCGCCATTTCTTCTTGCATTAAAACAGCTGGCGTTTTGAATTCCAACGTTTT
>JAYWHF010000254.1:0-11140 GCA_043777855.1 Gammaproteobacteria bacterium
GTAAGGCGCCGCCATCACTGCAAATTAGCGGCGTACCACAGGCTAAGGCCTCACCTGCTGGCAAGCCAAAACCTTCATACAAAGACGGCACCACTGAAAAACTAGCCGCTGCATATTCTTCTACTAATTGCTGAGTGCTAATACCTGAAATAAATTCCACGCAAGCTTCAAGCTGCAAGTTTTTTAATTCTTTTTCGGTAACGCCTCCCTCTGTTAACTTGCCGACGACGACTAAAGTCACTGCTGGAAATTCCAACCGTATGTTCGCTAATGCATTTAATAAAACACTCAAGCCTTTAATGGGCTGATCAGACGAGCTAGTCGTGAGTATTCGACGAGGCTTACGCGAAATAGTCTCCAGCGGCTTAAAAGTTTCAGTATCTATACCGTTCGGTATTACCTCAATTTTTTCTAAAGGTCGGCCGAAGGCGGTGGCGATATCACCCTGCGATTGTTTCGATACAGTAATAACATGCGCGAGCTTTTGTACAACCTGTTGCTGCATGCCGATGAAGTGATACCAGCGCTTAATGAGCCAACGCTGGCCTTGGGTGGTCGCCGCACTTAAGGCTAGATCACGATCTTGTGTTATCGGATGGTGAACAGTTGCAATGACCGAATAACCCATCGCTTGCAAGTGCAACAATCCAAAACACAAACTTTGGTTGTCATGAACAATATCATAGTGTGGTTTGCACTTTTTAAAATATTTGCGCAGACGGCGGCCAAAAACATAAGGCTCGCCAAAGCCTCCGCTCAGCTTACTCCACCACTCATAAATATCAGTGAAGGACACCAAGTGCTTGGGACGCAGCGCGAGGGTTGGCTTTGCAACAGAATATAAATCCAAACTTGGCAAAGTAATTAGGTTCACACGAGCATCGAGCTCGGGATAAGGCGGGCCAGAAATAACATCAACATCATGGCCCAAATCCACCAGCGCTTTGCTCAGGTAGTGCAAGTAAATACCTTGGCCACCAACATGGGGATGGCTGCGATAACCTAGGAGCGCAATACGCAAACCACCTGTCATTAAGGTTGAATTTGTGTGCGCCGCTGAAGCGATGAATTTAGGGACGGGAAAATAGGACATGCTAATCTAACACAACGAATTTGCGGGCTAATTTAGCATAGTTGGTCGGCTATCGTGAGGCGCTGATTGGATTTTCTTATTATTGTAAATTTAACCATCCATGAAACGTTGATTTTGCACAGGTTCCAATAGCCACAAAATGACGACAATCAAACTACTGGAGCAAGGCCTGCCCGCTAATTAATATATACATAAACAAACAGGCGCGTTATGCGGCAACCTTACTGATCTTTAATATTCTTTTTTCTCTGCGCGCGCGGATGCGCACTGTCGTAAACTTTAGCGAGATGCTGAAAATCCAAGTGCGTGTATATTTGTGTTGTAGCGATATTAGCGTGGCCGAGCATCTCTTGAACTAAACGTAAATCGCTGCTGGATTCCAACATGTGGCTCGCGAAGGAGTGGCGCAACATGTGTGGGTGTACCGGTGTATCCATGCCTTGCTTAATGCTGAGGTGCTGCATTCGCAGTTGCACCGCTCGGTGAGTCATGCGAGTTCCACGCTGTGTGATAAAGACCGCGGAATTTTCAGTTTTTAAAAATGAAATTCGCTGCGGCAACCATGCACGAATCGCGGCAATGGCGTGGCTGCCAATGGGTAGCACGCGGGTTTTATTACCTTTGCCGGTAACCGTTACCAATGCGTCTTGCAAATCTATATCCGCTAAATTTAACCCAACCGCTTCCGCCAAACGCAAACCTGATGAATAGATGAGCTCCAATAACGCACGGTCACGCAGAGCCAACACTGAATCGTTGGCAACTGTTACAAATTGTGCGGCCTGATCAACATCCAAAGTTTTTGGTAGTTTTTTGGCGGACTTAGGCGCTTGGATAGCCTCTGCAGGATTATTTAACATCCAGCCACTGCGTATCGCGAATTCAAAAAAACTGCGCAACGCTGACAACCAGCGCGACAAACTTTTTCCCCCCAACCCAAGGCGATGTAGGTAGGCAACCATTTGACGAATATGTTGAACTTTAATGGCGTCGAGCTGAGTAAGTGAATGAGTTACACAATATTGAATAAATTTTTCGAGGTCACGCTTATAATTGGTTTGAGTATGAATCGAGAGTTGCTTTTCAGTTGTCAGATAAACGATAAAAGCATGAAGCTCCTGTTTAAACAATGAAGGCTTAGCCTCGGATGCATGCGCCTCGGAAGTATGTGGCTCAGAATGCGTGGGCTCGAAAGAATTATCCGCCGTTATTTCACTGGTCATCAATGGCCACCGACCTCATAGAACATCAGGTTTACGCGATGAGCAACTAATGCAAGGCTCAGGACGAGTTGGTACACGCTCTAAAACTATCAAAACCAATCGACAACTATCAACAACTATTGAAAACTATCGCGGCAAGTATTTTGGCAATATACGATTCAATACTTCGGCAATGTAACCCAAAAATAAAGTCCCCATACTGGAGCGATAATAATTAGGATCGCGATTACCTATCGCCAGCATGCCAAACACACTGCCGTGCATTAAAGGTACTGTTGCGACTGATCCAATTTCAGGGGCGGATTTGCCGAACAAAAATTGCATTTCTTTTGGATTGAGCGTTCCGCATATTGCACGATTACTTTTGAGCAAGGTGCTTATATGTTGTCGAGCTTCCGCTAGCGACACTACATGCGCTTGGCCACCCGCAATCTTATCGGGATTGCCAAATAAATAAACGCTAGTGAACTGAATATTTAATTCCTTATCAAAGCAATAAAACAATGCGTCAATTACATCGCCCAGATCCTGCCCTTCAATGAGCGTTAGTACTAGACGCTTGGTCTTATCAAACAGTTTATCGTTTTCGCGGGCGTTATCTAACAACTTACTGAGCCGGTGGCGCATATCCATATTGCGCTCACGTAACACAGCAACCTGACGTTCGATAAGAGACACGGCACTTCCGCTCTCATGAGGTAAGGACAACTCCATCAGCAAATCTTGATGGGATTCGAAAAAATGCGGATTGGTTTCCAGAAAAGAAGCAACCTGTTCCGGGTCTAAGGGATCCGCGAGGGTAAGAGTTCTATTATTGTCATTCATTAAATATTTACCTGCCCATGAAAAACTGTTGTTGCGGGCCCCGTCATGATGACCGGGTGCCCAACGCCAGCCCAGCGAATCGTCAAACGACCGCCGGGCAAACTCACTGTTACTGATTCCGCCAATAAATCACGTAACCGCCCTGCGACTACAGCCGCGCAGGCCCCCGTTCCGCAGGCCAGGGTTTCACCGGCGCTGCGCTCGAATACGCGCAAATTTATGTCAGTGGGCGACACAACTTGCATAAAACCGACATTCACACGTTGCGGAAAATGCGAGTGATGCTCAACCAATGGCCCTAAAACGCCCACCGGTGCCGTGTCGATATTATCTACCACAATAACCGCATGCGGGTTACCCATGGATAGAGCGGAAATGTCGAACACCTGACCCTCTACACTTAACGGATACGTGGATGCCTGAGCGTCCGCCACAAAGGGAATCTCCGCAGGTATTAACCGCGGAATACCCATATTGACACTGACATCGCCGTTACTAGTGACGCTGAGTTCAATATTGCCTCCAGCCGTTTCTACGTTAATTATATTTTTTCCCGTGAGCCTGCGTTCGCGCACAAATACCGCAAAACACCGCGCACCGTTGCCGCAATTTTCAACTTCACTGCCATCCCCGTTAAAAATGCGATAGCGAAAATCCATGTTGGGATTTTCTGGATGCTCAACTAACAGCAGTTGATCACAGCCAATGCCAAAATGACGATCGGATAACTGACGAATTTTTTCCGGGGTTAGCCGCACGCTCTGACTAATAGCATCTATAACGATGAAATCATTACCAAGCCCGTGCATTTTGCTAAAACGTATACGCATTCTTTTTTCCAAGATGAACTTTTTATTCTGGGAATTTATTCTGGCAATTTATTCTGGCAATACTGTCTCACCGCGAACCAAATCGTCGAAGGTTTCGCGCGCGCGCACCAAGTGCATTTCGTCGCCATCAACAAGAACTTCTACCGCACGGCCACGCGTATTATAGTTTGAACTCATACTAAATCCGTAGGCGCCGGCAGACATTACGGCTAAATAGTCACCCGCCTCGAGGGCCAGATCTCGGTCTTTACCGATAAAATCACTGGTTTCACAAATGGCGCCAACCAGATCCCATTTTTTTGTTGCCGCTGCTCGCGGTTTGAGCGGGCGAATATCTTGCCATGCCTGATACAGTGCGGGGCGAATGAGATCGTTCATGGCGGCATCTATAATTGCGAAGTTTTTGTGCTCGGTGGGTTTTAAAAACATCACTTGCGTTAAGAGCACACCGGCATTAGCCGAAATTGACCGGCCCGGCTCAAAGACTAAACTCAGCGCACGATCGCCTAGCCTTTCTTTAATGGCTTCCATATAAGTTGCAACACTCGGCGGAGTTTCATTGTTGTAGGTTACGCCGAGCCCGCCCCCCAAATCCACATGCGACATAGTAATGCCGGTTGCCGCCAATTGGTCGATCAAGAGCAGCAGACGATCAAGCGCATCTAAAAATGGCGTCAGTTGAGTCAGCTGCGAGCCGATATGGCAATCTACGCCTTTGATCGCGAGGCTGGGCAATTCACTCGCACGCTTATAAACCGCCGGTGCGCGCTCGATCGCGATGCCGAATTTATTTTCCTTTAATCCCGTCGAAATATAGGGGTGTGTATTGGCATCCACGTCAGGATTAACCCGCAGCGATACCTTGGCAACTTTGCCTTTTGCGGCGGCCACTTGCGCTAATAATTCTAATTCAGCCTCTGACTCCACGTTGAAACAAAAAATACCAAGGTCCAATGCTCGCGCCATTTCCGCCGCCGTTTTGCCCAGCCCAGAAAAGACAATACGCTCGGGCTTTCCACCCGCACGGATCACACGCTCCAGCTCGCCACCCGACACAATATCAAAGCCAGCACCGAGCTTTGCCAAGAGATTTAAGATCGCCAAATTGGAGTTAGCTTTTATTGCGTAACAAATCATGCCGGGGTGCGAACCTAAAGCTTGCGCATAATCCAAGTAATGCTGTGTAAATGCGGCACGGCTGTAAACATACGCGGGAGTACCAAAACGCTCGGCAACGGCGGCTAGAGGTAGATCCTCTACGCAAAGCTGACCATCGCGCTCGTTGAAATTCTGCATAAAAACTCTGCCTCAGTTAACCATAAAATATTGACGGCGTAATTAATTCGAGCTTGCCTGGCTTGACGCTACTTGAGCCGACTTTGCTTGAGTTGAATTTGCTTGAGCCGAACTGGCTTGAATCGAACTTGCTTGAATCGAACTGGCTTGAATCGAACTGGCTCGACTACTCGCGCCCTGCGGGGTATCCGCAGGCTTCTTTGGGGACCCAACTGAAGCGGGCAAATAGAGAGGGCCAGTTTGGCCGCACCCGACCACGCAAACAACTGCGATAAAAATGCCGCAAACAACGCGACCAGACACTTTTTTCATGCAGGCTAACCCTTAATCCCTTTCGGGAGAATGACGTGAGCGCGCAGTATAACGCCAATCAACAAACGCGGCTATTTCGCAGGCGCTTGAAAAAAAGCCACTTAAAAAACTTACGGTGAGTTTATTTCACGCAACATTGCGGCGTAACCTTCTTTGTAACCGGGAAAACTCAACCGAAAGCCGGTGGCTAAAAGGCGTTGATTGCTGCAGGATTTATTGCCAAGCTCAGCCATAGCGCCCTCTGGCGCAGCCACGAGGCCTTTCTCTAATTGTTGGGCTAACCACGTAAGCACTTCTTTCAGCGGCGCAGGAACGCTGTCCGTTACAACATAAATAGACGCTAATACGTCGCCTTTGCGATGCAGCTCGACGAGGTGTACGAGCGCCGCCACGCCATCATCAATATGAATGCGATTGGTTATTTGCGCCGACAACTGAGCGCGCCCGTGGAGCACTTGGTCAATCAAACGCCGCCGGTCAGCACCGTAGATTCCACTGAAGCGCGCCACAATACACACAAACCCACTCTCAAGAATAATCTGTTCGGCTTCGAGCAAACGCCGACCGCTAAAGGTTTTGGGTTGGGTAAGGGCGCCTTCATCCACCCAACTTCCATCATCTTGACCGTAGACACCCGTGCTGGATACGAAGACCAACAAGCGCGGTTTCCGCTGATATTTCTTCAGACCGGCAATGAGATTTTTACAGGTTTTAACATACGCGATTTCATAGCCGGCATCAGTTCGCGCGCCCGGCGTCATGGTGACCAGTATGACGCCGAAGTCTGATTGCTTAAGCACAGAGTCAAGCTGCTCCGCATCAGTGACATCGCACTGCTCATAGCGCAAACGCCCCGTATCCACCCAAGGATTGCGGCGCAAACCTAAAATAGATCTGTAGCTGTCTGGAAGTTTTTCCGCAAAACGTCTGCCGATATCACCACATCCAACTATTAATACTTGTTCATTTGATAGGGTTTGACTATTCATGGCCATTTAAATGGTTTACCTTTGGCTTGGTTTATGGGGGCTTGGTTTAAGGCGGCTTGGTTTATAGCAGCTTAACTTATGCCACCTAATTTCATTTTTGTGAATCGCTAGGAGAACCCATGACTCTCACTGAACTTCGCTACGTAGTCACGCTTGCCCAAGAGCAGCATTTTGGACGCGCCGCCGAGCGCTGCTTTGTCAGCCAACCCACCCTGAGCATTGCGGTTAAAAAACTGGAAGACGAACTGGGTGTCGCACTTTTCGAGCGCACTAAATCACGCGTACAACCAACCCCGTTGGGGGAGCAAATTGTCGCACAG
Source organism: Gammaproteobacteria bacterium (assembly GCA_043777855.1). Classification (GTDB taxonomy): domain Bacteria; phylum Pseudomonadota; class Gammaproteobacteria; order Pseudomonadales; family Cellvibrionaceae; genus Cellvibrio. Next base: position 6,889 of record JAYWHF010000254.1, read on the forward strand.
GCAAATCTTGTCCTCGAGCAAACCGCCACCATTAAAGACATGGCAAATGCGGGCAAAGATCAGCTCAGCAGCCCGCTCACGGTAGGCGCTATTTTTACGATTGGCCCCTATTTGCTCCCACAGTTCATTCCGCACTTACAAACCTTGGCCAGCAATATGCCGCTTTATGTGGAAGATGGCTACACCCACAACCTACGCAAAAAACTTCGCAATGGCGAATTAGATGTCATTATCGTCGCGCTCCCATTCAGCGAACCGGACGTTGTTACGCAAGCACTTTATGATGAACCGTTTGTTGTTTTGATGCCGCAAAATCATCCACTTGCCGCTAAAAAAGTGATTGACCCCGAAGACCTTGGCGAGCAAAAAATGCTGCTACTCGGGGAAGGTCATTGCTTTCGCGACCAAGTGCTAACCACGTGTCCCAGTATTTTGCATGCCGACGAGAACAGATCCAACACTATTCGCACTGCCGCCGAAGGCAGCTCATTAGAAACATTGCGCCACATGGTCGCTTCTGGATTGGGAATCACCGTACTGCCAGAGTCTGCCGCTATTAGCACTATTTACAGCTCTACTTTGTTGGTAACACGCCCATTTAAAGCGCCCGCACCTAGCCGCACAGTCGCCTTGGCATGGCGCGCGAGCTTCCCACGACACAAAGCCATAGACGCGCTGCGCAAATCAATTCAAATGGCGCGGCAACATTGATGACGAAGCGCTCGCCTATTTTCGGCGTTGCGCAACGCTGAAATTTGATTTTTTATTTTTCATATTTTTTTTCGCTATCGCTTTAAAAAATACTCACCTTCCGCCATTAAACCGAGGAGAATATTCACTATGCAGCAGCTGTTCAAAGTAAGGGGCTTTTTACCCTACATACTCGTGCTCTTCATCAATGCTTTTGTGGATCTCGGCCACAAGATTATTATTCAAAATACCATTTTTAAAATGTATGACGGCCAAACCCAAGTTATTTTAACGGCGGTGGTGAATGCGCTTATTCTCATTCCTTTTATATTATTGTTTTCTCCCTCAGGCTTTCTTGCCGATAAATATCCAAAGCACCAAGTCATGCGCTACAGCGCTTGGTTTGCGCTGATCGCTGTTTTATTTATTACCCTTGCTTATTACTGCGGCTGGTTTTGGTTTGCATTTACCATGACCTTGATTCTGGGTATTCAGGCAGCGATCTACTCGCCGGCAAAGTACGGTTACATTCGCGAGCTTGTGGGCGATCAACATCTCGCCGGTGCCAATGGTATTGTGCAAGCGATTACGATTGTGGCCATATTGGGCGGCACCTTTGTGTTCTCTGCATTTTTTGAAAAATTATTGGTCGGCGTTAGTCTCAGCAGTGAATCCATTATAGTGCAACACATAGCGCCACTTGGGTGGGTGCTTGTAGGCTTAACCGTGATTGAACTCTGGATGGCTTACCAATTGCCAGCGACGCGGGAGACCGATAAGGAAAAGCATTTCTCATCCGTTCAATTTTTTACAGGTCGTTATCTGCAAAGAAATCTGAAAACGATTTTTGAAAAACGCGCTATTTGGCTATCCATTATTGGCCTCACTATGTTCTGGGCGATAGCACAAGTTGTCTTTGCATCATTCCCTGCGTTTGCAAAAGAAGTGCTGCACGAGACCGACACCCTCGTCATTCAAGGCATTATTGCTTGCACGGGCTTGGGCATTATTGTCGGCTCGTTAATCGCCGGAAAGATGTCGAAAAACTATATTGAATTAGGCTTAATTCCTGTGGGCGCGCTTGGCTTCGCGTTGCTCTTAGGTGCAATGCCCACATTGGATTCACGCATTTCTATGGCACTAACCTTTACAGCGCTTGGCTTTTTAGGTGGGCTGTTTATTATTCCGTTGAATGCGTTAATTCAGTACCACGCCAAGGATGACGAGTTAGGTACGGTGCTCGCGGGTAATAACTGGGTTCAGAATATCGGTATGCTGAGTTTTTTAGGCATCACCATTTTTCTGGCCGCGATTGGCGTTACCAGTGCGCAATTATTCTTTGTTCTCATGCTCGTCGCGTTAGCCGGCGCCATTTACACCGTCTATGAACTGCCCCACTCTCTAACCCGCATAGTGTCTATATTTTTAATTCAAGGTAAATATAAAATCGAAGTAGTTGGTTTTGATAATCTTCCAAAAAATGGCGGCGTTTTATTGTTGGGAAATCACATTAGCTGGATTGACTGGGCCATGGTGCAAATCGCCAGCCCGCGCCCGGTACGTTTTGTGATGCTGCGCAGCATTTACGAACAGTGGTATTTAAAACCCATTTTTAAATTTTTTGGTGTTATACCCATTAGCAGCGGCAACAGCAAAGAATCACTGGAAAAGATTAATGAACTTTTACGAGCAGGTGAAGTTGTTTGTTTATTTCCCGAAGGTGCTATAAGCCGTACAGGTTCACTCGGATTATTTCATGCGGGTTATGAGCGTGTGGTGGAAGGCGTTGAAGGAGCGATTGTGCCCTTCTATTTACACGGACTCTGGGGCAGCCGCTTATCGCGGGCAGGCAGCGAAAAGTTGCGTAAAAATACCTCTCGTGGATTGCGCCGAGAAGTGATTATTACCCTAGGCAAAACCTTACCCATGGATACCAAAGCCGATGTGTTAAAACAAAAAATATTTGAACTCTCATTTGATGCATGGGAATACCAAACCCAAGGCTTTGACCCTTTGCCCTTAGCGTGGATGCGCGCCGCCAAAGAGCATTTAGCGGCGCCCTGCGTCATAGATACTAACGGCTTAGAACTCAGCCACGCTAAGATGATGGCAGCTACGGTAAGTTTTTCCCAAAAAATGCGCGCCATCGATTCAGAAAAAAATGTCGCTATTTTATTACCCGCCAGCAGCGCTGCCACTATTGCAAATATGGCGGCGATGTTGAATGGTCAATGTGTTGTGAATATAAATTTCACCACGAATATTGCCGCCGTTCAATCAGGTATCAAGAGTGCGGCAATAAAAACCGTCTACACATCAGAAAAATTTATCGAAAAAATGAAATCCAAAGGCATAGATACCGATGCCATGTTGCAAGGTTTACGCATTATTCCTATGGAGCAGCTGCAAAATGACGTTTCAAAGCCACTACTTGCTGTTAGCTTTTTACTGGCCTATATCTTACCGGCCTACAGTTTCTACCGTTTGTTTGGCCGTAAAGTTGGCATCAATGACCCCGCTGCTATTCTATTTTCTAGCGGTAGTGAAGGCACCCCCAAAGGCATCGTATTAAGCCACCGCAATTTCATGGCAAACATTAAGCAAATAAGCGACGTATTAAAAACGCGCGAAGACGATGTGGTCATGGGTTGCTTGCCGCCATTTCATTCTTTCGGTTTAACTGTCACAACATTTTTGCCGTTAGTTGAAGGCATTCCGGTAATTTGTCACCCAGACCCTACGGATGTTTTAAATATTGCGAAAGCCATATCGCGCCATAACGTCACCATCATGTGTGCAACAGCTACTTTCTTACGCCTCTATACCAAAAATAGAAAAGTGCAGCCATTGATGTTGGATTCGCTACGTGTCGTCGTTGCCGGCGCAGAGAAGTTATCGGCTGATGTACGCGAGGAATTTCACGATAAATTTAATAAAGTAATTTACGAAGGCTATGGCGCAACTGAAACTACGCCCGTGGCCAGCGTTAATATTCCCGACCAGCTCGATACCAATGATTGGCACGTACAAGTAGGCAGTAAAATTGGCACCGTGGGGTTACCACTGCCCGGCTGTTCATTCCGAATTGTTGATCCAATAAGTATGCAAACACTTGCTGCGAATGAGGATGGGCTCATTTTGATTTCGGGCACGCAAGTGATGCTCGGTTATTTAAACGATGAAGAAAAAACGCGCTCTGCTATTGTCGATATCGATAATCGCCGCTGGTACAAAACCGGTGACAAAGGCCATTTAGATACAGATGGTTTCTTAACTATTGTTGATCGCTACTCTCGCTTTGCAAAGCTTGGCGGAGAAATGATTAGCTTGGGTGCGGTGGAGCACGAAATTAAAAAGGTCATCACCGAGCCGGATATTGAATTGGTCGCGGTTAACATTCCTGACGAAAAGAAAGGCGAACAAATTGTGCTATTGATTACCCTCGCCATCGACAGCAACGAACTGCGCAAGCGTTTATTGGATATCAATTGCAACCCAATGATGATTCCCTCAGTCGTACAACAGGTTGAAGGCATTCCAAAACTCGGCAGCGGTAAAACCG
>JAYWHF010000255.1:0-29048 GCA_043777855.1 Gammaproteobacteria bacterium
GATGCTTCAGAAAAAACCAGCAAGAGTAAAAAAATATTTCAAACATGAAAAAATTCAGTATGCGGCATAGTGGATATATTTATCCGCCGGGTTAATAGCCTGGCTAGCAACGAATTCGTTCCCCAAAACAACCTACCATTCGATATTACAAAAGGCGCCGCCGTGGCCGACGGCGCTTGGTATCTAGTTCAGATCAATGAGTTCATGCAAGATAACATTAGCGTAAACGCGAATACTGTTAGCTTCTCATACGCACTGGAAACAAACGCCGGAGTTATCGAGGCGAATACGACTACCTTACCTGTGCTCTAGATCATACCCTTCAGCCATATCATTTACAGGCCATTCGTTTATCAGCGAATGGCTTTTTTGTAAGCCCGCAAGCCATGTTACAGCACGACACAGTTACAGCCTGATACAGTTAACCCGATACAACTTGCTGTCGACTGTAACAGCCTTGTACTATTATCTCGCGTAGACTGCATTCGCCTATCGTCAAACACTTTACTTTACTGGCTCCGAGAAAATCATGATGCCGCTCAAAAAATTACTTCCGGCGTACGTTCTTGCGTTACTGGTATTCGCACAAGGCAACGCATTAGCCGCGCCAAAAATTAACACCGATAAAGACATTGAAGAAGTCTTAGTCATCAGCCATCGCGAGGGCGACTATTCTGTTATTACGGAACAGGCGCAAAAAATTATTGATGTCCCAGGCTCACTTGGCGACCCGTTGATGGCCGCGTTTAGTTTGCCGGGCGTACTAGCCGTGAATGAAGGTGGCGCACCGGCGGTTCGCGGGTCTTCACCCAGTGACAATCGCTACGTGGTTGATGGCGCCCCCGCCGGATATGTATTCCACTCATTTTCCACATCCATCTTTAATGAAAATATTATTCAGAATTTTGAATTATATTCTGCAGGATTCGGCCCAAAGTACAGCAACGCAATTGGCGGCGTGTTTGATATAAAACTACGCGACCCAAAACATGAGCCGCTTACCACTAAGCTCGATGCTTCTTTGTTGCGCGCAGGTCTTTTCGTTGAAGGTGAAGCTTCTGAAAATTCTGCATTTTATCTGTCTGCTCGCTCAAGCTTGTTGCAGTATTTTTTAAATGACTCGCAGAAGAAGGAGGTTGAAAAAACTGATGGAATTCGTGTTGAGACGGCACCACAAGATACCGACTACCAATTAAAATATGTCTATAGCCTTGACGAAAATAATAAAATCACATTCAGCGCAAATGGTGCGACCGATCTAGCCGCTGCAGAGTTTACCAATTTATCCAAAGAAGTTTTAGAATCCCCAGATTTTGCGGGCGACGCTAAAATTAAAAATGATTTTGATAACGTCGCTATTAATTGGCGCTTGGCTAGCGATCAGGGCAACGCCTTAAATTTGCAACTAGGCACTTATACAAATCATACCGATACCCAATGGGGCGACGGAAAATATTTTTTCAATATGAAAAACTCTGATCGCTATTTAATTGCGAATTATGAATTCATTGTCGCGGACGACCATAACCTATCACTGGGAACCGAAGCGCATCAAATAGCATACCGCTACAACACTCGATTCATTCAGTATCTCTGCAACGAGGGTGACCCAGATTGTTCCTTGCGAAGGGGCGAGCTCATTAATGCGAAAGACCTGATTCGTCTGAATGAAAATATGTTCTACGCGAATGATCACTGGAAGCTAACGGATACTTTTGCTATTGATCTTGGCGCGCAAGCGCATTACAACAACTACACGGAAGAAACGTTTATTAACCCTCGTTTTGCAGCAACATGGAAATTTACCGATGACTGGGCGTTAAACTCATCGATGGGCGCTTACAATCGTTTTCCTGAAATTGATAAGTTATTCCCTCAAATAGGCAACCCCAACTTGAAATCTCCCACCTCTAACCACTTCACTCTGGGGCTTAAACATAAACTCGAAGATGGCTGGAGCTGGTCGGTTACCGGTTACTACAAAACCATGGATGAGCTACCCTTGGCAATGGGTATAAATGATAAGCCCAATTACACCAACAATACTGAAGGCAAAGCCTATGGCGTGGATATTTTTATTAACAAAGAATTGATAGACAAATGGTATGGTTGGTTGGCCATCAGCGCATCAAAAAGTTTACGCACCAACAAGCTTACCAAGATAGAAAATAACTATTACTTAGATACGCCCTTGGTGATTAACTGGGTAATGAATTATAAATTAACGAGCCATTGGACTATGGGTTCTCGTCTTACCATTCAAACTGGACGAGCCTATACGCCAATTATTGGTGCGCAAGAAAACCCCTATTTTGATAACAAGATTTTGCCGGTTTATGGTGAAGCCTTTTCAGATAACTTGCCCACTTACACGCGCCTAGATTTACGTTTCAAGTACGACACAACTTTTTGGGGCTACGCGGGCACCTACAACATTGATATCCTCAACGCGCTCAACCGTAAAAATGTAACTGATAGAAATTTAGACTACGAACGCACCACATCATTTGAAGATTTTGAAACCCGAGATCAAGTGGGCTTGGGAATAATTCCGGCGGTGGGTATATCCGTCGTATTTTAAAGCAGATCGGTTCTGAGGCCTAGCGCCCCAAACGTTCAGAACAATTGGGTGGATTAAAAATTTGTATTGTCTTCACCCGATAATTTTCTCACAGCGCTTTTCATACGAATGAGCAATCTGTCATGAATAACCTACAACGGAAGCAATGACGCTATGCGTTTCACTATCGCCATCTATCTACTCATCTTTTCTATAGCCGCTCAGGCTCAGTTCGATTCCATCGAGCAGAGCAGTTCAATTAGCACAGAAAATTCTGTGCAGGAGGCCGAGGCCGTGGAGGAAGTACTCGTCATCGGCGAACAACCTGGGCCTGGATTATGGAGAGCATCAAAGGGCGACCACGTACTTTGGATTATGGGGACACTAAAACCCTTACCCAAGAAAATGACGTGGCGCTCACAAAAAGCAGAAGCAGTGCTCGCACAATCACAAAAATACATCACGCCACCCAGTGTGGATGTGCATATCAGTACAGGTAATAAATTTCTACTTTTGCCTTCGCTCATCGGTATTCGCAATCACCCAGAAGGTAAGACGCTCAAGGAAGTTCTTAGCCCAGAACTCTATTCGCGGTGGCAAGTACTGAAAAAAAAGTACATAGGTAACACTAGCGGCATTGAACATTGGCGTCCTATTTTTGCGGCGAATGAACTCTATGAAAGAGCCATCGACAAAAATGGTCTGACTGAAAAAAACAACATCAGAAGAACGTTGAGCAAAGTCGCAAAGGAGAATAATGTAACCAAATCTGGGCCCGGCACCACCACCGAAATTGAGAACCCGAGAGATACGGTAAAAGAATTTAAAAAAACGTCGCTCGATGACATTGCGTGTTTCGAAAAAACTATTGTGCGTCTTGAAACTGATATTGACGAAATGCGAGCAAGAGCGAATGCTTGGGCAGTGGGCGATGTTGATGCGCTGCGTAAGCTTCCTGAAGCAGATCACCATGAGGTTTGCAATGCGATTGCATTTAATGCCGCTCTTGCAGAAAAACACGGCTTGCAAGATATACCTCAGCAAAAACTACGCTATTGGCTTGCAGAAGCGGAAAGCGCTCTGGAACAACATGAATCAACATTTGCTGTTTTACCCATCATTGAATTACTAAAACCAAACGGGTATTTAGCTGCGCTACGGGCAAAAGGGTATGTAGTCGAAGAGCCTTGAAAATTCGCATCCCAACATTTTTTTGAGGTGCGAATTATTTACTACGCACCCACCAAGGTATTTATTTCCGTTGTAACAGGTGTCGTTGGATGATTGCCCCACTCAGCCCAGGAGCCGTGATAGGCGCGTATGTTGAACCCAAGCGCTTTGCCCACCAAATAAGTAAAGCCTGAACGATGGTGGCTTTGGCAGTGTGTAATCATACGTTTATCCTTTGTTAGCCCCAGCGATGCCAAATATTCTTTTGCATCCTTACGTATACGCAACGCATTATTGCGGTCCATTAGATTTGTCCAATCACAATTGATAGCGCCGGGAATATGCCCGTTTTTCATGGCCGTTACGCGCGCACCGACATACTCAGCTGGGCTACGTGCATCCCACACAACAAAATCAGCTTTGTCCAACTCACCCATAAGATCAGGAATTTCTACCACGACTTTTGCATCAATTTTTAAATCAACTTTACTAGGCGTAAGGGTAGGAATTTCTTGCGTAACGGGTTGGCGAGATGCAATCCAAGCGTGCAGCCCACCATCTAAATACGAGTAATGTTTATGGCCGATGGCATCGAGCGTCCAAATCATACGGCCAGCCCAACCACCGCCTTCATCGTCATAAACGACCACGTGAGTATCAGGCGTTAAACCTAAAAAAGAAAACACACGATTCAATTGTTCGACTGATGCAATTTTGTTAGGCACGGGTGCTTGACCCGACATAATTTTTTGCGGCGGAACATGAATGGCGCCATCGATATGACCTTGCAAATAAGTTTGCTCTGCACACATATCAATGACCAGAATTTTATCCGTCGGCTGCGCTAGAAGCGCGGCCAATTGCGTAGGTTCTATTACAAATGGTAAGGCCATATTTTCTCTCCACAGTGACAAAGCAGTGACACACTATTAATTATTTTAAGCGTTTTGCCGGTTTTTTCTCTACAGACTCTTGAAAGGTTTTACGTTGCTCTTAGTATTTACTCAGATGATAGATCGCCGTTTCACCAAATAGATTGGGCATCACATCTTTCAATAGTTGCCCTGAGGCTTCATTCACTACTTGACGATGAATCACCTTAATATTTTTTTCGCGGCACAAGACCTCAAAATCTTTAAACGTACAAAAATGAATATTCGGTGTGTCATACCACTCGTAGGGCAACAAATCGGACACCGGCATGCGGCCGTGCGTTGCAAGATAATAGCGTGCTTTCCAGTGACCAAAATTCGGAAAAGTAACGATGCACTCCTTGCCAACGCGCAACATTTCTTCCAACACTTTATGCGGGAAATGTAAGGTCTGTAAGGCCTGCGTCATTAGCACCGTATCAAAGCTCTGGTCGGCGAAATTACCCAAACCGCGATCCAAATTTTGCTCGATAACATTGATACCTTTATCAATACAAAGATTAATTTGCTCTGCATCAATTTCAACCCCATAACCATTAACATTTTTGGTGTCTCTTAAAAATTTCAAGAGTGTGCCATCGCCACAGCCCAAATCGAGAATACAACTATTTTGCTTTATCCAGTGTTGAATTTCATTGAGATCTATACGCATGACTGACTCACTCCATTGAGGTAGCGCGCAAACACTTGTTGGTAACGTTCATCGGGCAAGAGAAAGGCGTCGTGCCCAAACTGCGATTCTATTTCCGCATAGGTAACTGATTTGTTGGCGCCCATAAGCGCGCTTACAATTTCGTGCGAGCGTTCGGATGCGAAACGCCAATCGGTGGTAAACGAAATGACCAGAAATTTTGCGTGGGCGAGTTTGAATGCGGCGATGGGATCGTCATTGTATTCGCGCGCCAAGTCAAAATAATCGAGCGCCTTGGTGATTAACAAATAGCTGTTGGCATCAAACGTATTGGCGAAGCTATCGCCTTGATGACGCAAATAACTTTCAATTTGAAATTCGACCGGTGCATCGCTGCCAAGTTCAAAACTCCCTGTGCGCAAATCGCGGCCAAATTTTTCACCCATGGCAAAATCGGACAGATAGGTAATGTGCCCAATCATACGCGCTACCGCCAGACCATTGCGCGGTAAGGTGTTTTGTTCAAGGTAGCGGCCTTCACAAAAGTTTGGGTCGCTTACAATCGCTTGGCGCGCTGTTTCATTGAACGCTATGTTTTGCGCACTGAGCGTTAAAGCGGAAGCAATCACGACGCAATGACGAACACGCTCGGGGTATTCCAATGCCCAGCGCATCGCCTGCATACCGCCAAGGCTACCTCCGATGACGGCAGCCCACACGTCGACGCCTAGCAGATTAGCCAGAAGCGCTTGGCTTGCAACCCAATCGCGTACACGCAACATCGGGAAATCCGGCCCCCAGGGCTTTCCCGTTTCCGGATTGATGCTGGCCGGGCCCGTTGAACCGTGGCAGCCGCCGATATTATTGAGGGATACAACAAAAAATTTATGGGTATCTATGGGTTTTTCCGGGCCTATATAAGCATCCCACCAACCCGGGCGTTTGTCGGCAGCACTGTGAAACCCAGCCGCGTGGTGGTGGCCAGACAAAGCATGGCAAATCAATATCGCGTTGGTTTTATTTGCATTTAGCGTGCCATAGGTTTCATAAACAATTTGATAATTGCTGAGTTCGCGGCCACAGGCCAAGACCAGCGGCGCGCTGAAATGCGCTGTTTGTGGAATCACGATTCCAACTGAGCTCAGTGAGCCTGCGGTGCTGCTAATAGTTAAGGGGTTTGACATGACAATCTCTTTCGGGCGACGCGCGGCAAAAGTCAATTCTGGAGCGCCAGTCTAAAGAGCCAAAAGGAAGGCTGCAACCTTCGATGCAGGCATTGATGGGGCGCTTGCGGGGTTCAGCGCCACCGCTTGAAAATCAACGATGTATTGATACCCCCAAAGGCAAAGTTATTACTCATGACGTAATCGCAGCTGAGGAGCCTAGGCGTTTCCATGATGTAATCCAACTCGCCGCACTTGGGGTCAGGATTGTGTAGGTTTAGAGTAGGCGTGAACCAACCCTCGTTCATCATATGAATACTTGCCCAAGCCTCGATAGCACCGCAGGCACCGAGCGTATGGCCAATATTTCCTTTTAGGGTACTGATGGGTACAGTCTTCTTGCCAAATACGTTTTCCGTTGCAATAGATTCCGCAATATCACCGCGATCCGTAGCCGTTCCATGCGCGCTGATGTAGCCAATATCACTGGGCTGTAATATCGCGTCATTCAAGGCAAGCTCCATCGCAATTTTCATGGTGACGGGATCTGGCTGTGTAACGTGCCCGCCATCCGAGTTGGTACCAAAGCCAACCAATTCGGCATAAATGTGTGCTCCGCGGGCCAGCGCATGCTCAAGCTCCTCAAGTATGAGTGTTCCCGCCCCCTCACCGATAACCAAGCCATCACGCTCGCAATCAAAAGGGCTGGGCGTCAGGTTAGGCGTTGAGTTCTTGGTACTGGTCGCGTAAAGCGTATCAAAAACTGCAGCCTCTGAGGGGCAGAGCTCTTCGCCGCCGCCCGCCACCATTAAGAGTTGTTTGCCGTATTTAATGGCTTCATAGGCGTAACCAATGCCCTGACTGCCCGACGTACAAGCCGACGAGGTAGGAATAATGCGCCCCTTGAGGCCAAAAAAAACGCCGACATTGACCGGTGCGGTATGCCCCATCATGCGGATATAGGTCGTTGCTGTGGCGCCACCGATGTCCCGATTGTGCAGCATAACGGCAAAGTCACGTGTGGCGTCGGTGCTGCCTGTTGATGATCCGTAGGCTACGCCCATGGCGCCGCTTTGAATCAGTGGGTCTTCAAGTAAACCCGCATCAAGTAACGCAAGTTCCGTCGCGCGCGTAGCAAGCAAGGAAACTCGTCCCATCGAGCGAATTTTTTTACGCGAGTAATGTGCTGGCACGTCAAAGTGTTGAATAGGGCCGGCAAGGTTGGTATTTAGGTGCTTGTAACTGGCCCAATCCTCTAAATAACGAATCGCACTTTTACCCGCTTTTAACGCCTCCGCAAACTCGGGCCAATTATCGCCCAACGCACTAACGACCCCCATCCCCGTCACCACAACTCGCTTCATCAAAACATCCCACCATTCACAGAAATTACCTGACGGGTAATGTACCCGGCCTGCTCAGATAATAGATAACCCACCAACGACGCAACCTCTTCCGGCTCACCGGTGCGCCGCATGGGGACGAGCTTTAGCGCTTCATCCACCGACGCATCGTCCAGCATTTCGGTTTTGATTAATCCAGGTGCAACGCAGTTAACCGTGATATTACGCTTGGCCAACTCTATAGCGAGGGCCTTAGTTGCGCCAATAACACCCGCCTTGGCCGCACTGTAATTAACCTGCCCGCGATTTCCCATAATGCCGGAAACCGAGGCCAAGGTGACTATGCGTCCTGGCGCCCGGCGACGAACCATCGGCATAACAATGGGATTTAGCACATTGTAAAAAGCGTCCAGATTCGTATGGATTACCATATCCCAATCTTCTTCGGTCATGGCGGGGAAAGCGTTGTCGCGAGCGATTCCCGCATTACACACCACACCGTAATAAGCGCCGTTGGTTTCCATATCAGCTTCTAGCAGTTGCCGTGTAGTTGCACGATCAGATACGTCAAACTGCAAAATACTTGCCTTGCCGCCTTGCGCTAAAATACCTGAACACACGTGTTCCGCCTGTTCGCGCTGGCTTCGACAATGCAGCACAATTTCAAAGCCATCCTTTGCAAGACACTCGGCAATCGCACGGCCAATGCCACGGCTAGAGCCTGTCACTAATACTCTTTTTTGGCTGTTCATGTGCGAGCTCCTGAGGCTTCAAGCATCTGCCGGAATTGCGTGATGACCCGGTTTACATTGTCGGGCTCTATACCTTTTATTTCCGCGCTGGCCAATAATATTTCGTCTGCATAAATTTTACATTCAAACAAAACAAGATTAGTTTCATCTCGCAATAATTCACGCACTTTCACGAAAAGTTTTTGATGAGGTGAAAAGCGTGAAACCTGTGCAGTATATTTGCGCGTACCGAGCAAGAAACCGACACTTGGCTTTTCTCCACGCTGAAGAGCAGCAATGCCAGCGCGTGCGCTAATCGCCTGAGCCATATATTCAATGCCCACCCATGAGGGAATATCGCCCTGAGCGTCGAAAAACAAATAGGAGTCTTGCGGGTCGACGGAGGCGGTCAAGGTGCCATGATCCCAGCTCACCACCGAATTCAAGAGCAACATGGGCGCCCGGTGCAGCACTAAGTCTTCGATGGTGTTAAAAAGAGTTGCTGTGTTCATACGCTTATTCGCTAGGTATCAATTCACCAGCTGGCTTTCAATAAGCAGCTGAAAGTTGCGCTTTTTATTCTCGTAACTAAGGCGGCCTTGCCAAAGATTTTCAGATTCGTAGTTTACGGAGGCGCGCAATATACCAGAAAAATAGATATCTCGACGCATCTTGCTTTCGGTAAACGTCCAGCCCGACTTAGCGCTATTTTGCAAATCTCTTATCGGCCAATAACTAAATTCCACTGCCTCCAACAGCTCTGCAACCAGAGCGTTAGCGGGATGTGATTGTTGGTACTGAATATTCAGCTCAGTGCCTATTACCCGTGCAGTTGCCAAGCGCTGCCCGAGGTTGTTTAACATGATCCACTGCCAATCGATGGGCGTGCGCTCAATAATAACTTGCAAAGAGTAAAGTTTTTTTTCATAGCTCAACTGCCACTGTTGCTGAGCGACTACATTTTGGGCTTCGACGGATACTGATGACAATGGAAAGTGTCTAGCCGGAAAGTGTCTAGCCGGAAAAAAACTACAGGCATTAAAAAAAACCGCGACCAAAACAACAAACAACAAACGAAGTACTCGTGCCCTAGTCATCAGGATTTCCTTAAATTGCCCACTAAAGGCGCAAACCACAGATTGAAACAGCAACCCAAAAGGAGCGTCACACCAAACGATTGAACCATAGGGATGGAGCTCAACCCTAGCAGACCAAAAGACACGCCACTCGTTATAGCCGAAAGCCAAATGGAACGTTGAGATATTTTATCGTTCAGGCCTTCTGTATATGAAAAAATGCTGTAGTCCATCCCTAAACCCAAAATCAAATAACAACCAAAAATATGAAACAAATTTATTGCGACGCCACAAAAACTTAGCAAACCCAGCGTCAATAGAGTTGTCATTAGCGGAACCGATATCAGGAGCAGTGCGCGCGGAGTACGATAGGCAAAACCCAAAATAGTAAGTGTTGTGGCATAGGCTAGCACTAACATTGCGGCCGCCGAATAAGTAAGTTCCAACAACATATCCGACATGTCAGCAACACGATTCACCCACTCTATCGGCGCATGCGCCGAGGGCGATGTGGTTGACGGCATCGAGATTGTAGAATGCCCCGGTAATTTATTGTCAAAGGACGCCAAGGCGGACACATCTGTAACGCCACGCAAACCAATAATACTCACATACTCAGTATCAATTTTTCCCAACCACAATAGGCGCTGATCAGGTCTAGCAACGGCTAACCAAGAAGCTAGGATAAGAGGCTTATTCTCAGCGGCAAAAAAATCTTGTTGCGTTTGGTGAATTGCATTTTCATCAAAACCAGCTGACCGCATAAACTGAGAAGCAAGAGCATTGTCTGCATACAGCCGCACACGCATGAGTTGGTAATTCTGTTTTTGCTGTTGCACCGAGGGGTTAATCAAGCTTGTGGCAGAATACGCTTTTAAGGCGCCAGACTTTACGAGCGGGTCTAAATGTTCGCGGCGAAAATTTTCTTCGAGCTGCAATAGGCTTTCAGGATTTTGCGCACGCAGTAAAAAATATTGATTAGGTGAAACACCCTGCAAAATTTGTTGTAGGCGCTGCTCAGAATGCATCAGCTCTTTAGAAGGTTTATAAAGCGTACGTATATCACTGCCGAACTGAAACTGTAGCAGCCCCGCGAAAGACACAATGACGACGACAGAAAAAATGTAACGTTTAGTCGTCGCAGATAGGATTGCCCAAAACCGCCACACAGAAAATGCACAGGCATCGATGATTGCGTGAGGTTTAGGTATTGGCTTGGTCATCAAGAAAGGAAAAACTACCACCACAAAAAGCCAAGAGCCTGTCAAACCAATAATAGAAAAACTCGCAATTTGCTGCAACCCCGGCAAGGATGGCTGTAGCAAGCAGGCATATCCGACAATAGATGCCAGTAGGCCCAAACTCAGCGCGGGCAACAATTTTTGAATGATGTAATGTGATTTACGTTGATCCGATCCCGGCGTAAATAGCTCTTGATGTTTGCATAAATAATGCACTGAATAGTCGATAGCAACACCAATTAAACTTGTACCAAAAACCAACGTCATTATGTGAATTTTTTCAAACATCCACGTGTTAAAAGCAAATGCAACACCAAAGCCATAGCCAACCGATGCCAAGGTAAGCAACAACGGCCTAAAACGAAAAAACGAAAAAATAAACAGCAGGACACTCGCCAGTACGTCGCCAACACTGATAAAACTCATCTCCCGCTTCGCGTGACTGGATGCATCCGCCGCATGAAATATTACGCCCGACACAAGAACTCTGGTGCTGCGCGTTTGCTCATTAACCGCAAACTGTTCGCGCAAGGCGTTTAGCCACTCATTCATCTTTTCTTGCAGATCCATGTTAAAAACTTCGCCCTCTATGCTCAGTGCGAAAAGAATTAACTGGCCTTTTTCATCGGACAATAGCAATCGATCATTCACTAACTCGCCATTCAATGCCGGCTGAAGCTGTTGTAAATAGGCAGGGTTGAGATTCAAGGGGTCCTGAACCGGCGACAAGCCGCCACCACTAAAACCAAACAACGCAGATTGAGCGTGATTTACTAGATCATCTAAGCTGGGCTTGCGCAACTGTTGCTGTTGATTCGGCGTTAATAAATGGTAGCGATATTCTTGTAATAAGCCATTTTGCTGATCCGACAGTGAGGAGCTGTCCTTGATATGGGTAATTTTCACCGATGGGTTGCGGGCTATGGCGGCGCTAAGAATATCAGCAGCGCGATTGACCTCGTCAGCGCTCTGCGACTCTACGGCTATAAGTATTTTATTGCCAAACTCATGGGTAATTTGTGCGTTAATTTTTTCCGCAACTTTATTATTTTTGTCGTGAGGAAAAAGCGCTTGCAGGTTAGTTTCAATATTGAAACCGCGCGGAATTTGATAGCCAAGAAGAACCAACACTGTGATGGTGAGTAACAAAAAAAACCATTTAAGTAGCGAATGAACAGGGCCAGAAAGTACTGTGCTGCTAATCATAAAAGTACTGTGCTACTAATCATAAAAGTACTGCCTACTAATCATAAAAGTACTGTCTACTAATCATATAAAAACCAATGTGGGGATCTCTAGCCGTTTATTTGAACTTATTGCAAGCTTCTTCTGCCTGCAAATAAAACCATCGGCAATCAGCAGCACTCGGCGCCACTCGCACAATCTGCGCACTAAATGCCAGCGTTGTTTGGTCGCCATTGCCGGCCACAACGCTTAACCCCTGCAGATTATTGTCGCCGTGAATAACAGCACTGCGCATATTCTTCAGGATAACATCCAGTTTTGGCACCAGTGTTAGCTGCCATTTATCGTTATCAAACACCCACGTGGTATTGAAACGCTGTTGGATCAGCGCAATGTCCGCGCTAAAAAAGGCAAGCAGTGTTTTATTGATTTCGCGCTGAACAATACCCGATTGTTCCTGCGCAATACTGCCACTACCATCAGCTTGCCAGTTAATCATCGAGGTACTAGTAATGGTCATTGCGTTAAAAAAAGGTTTGTCTGTCGCAAGATAAAGTCCTTGCGCCTTCCAAAACATAAAATGGCCTTGTGCTTTTAACGCATAAGCCAAGCCTGTTAATTTTTTCTCTTGTGCAAACTGACCTTGTACGAAGCTAATGCTATTCAATCGCGCAATCACCTTGTCTATTTGCGATTGAGTGTCAGCACGTACCAGAGAATGAAACAAGCTCAACGTCAATAGCAGGCCCAAGCTTGAAAAAAAATGTACTGCTTTTTTTTGCGTCATAATACTGAACCAGGCCTTGTTGTTATTCGGCCAATGCACCAAATTTTTGGATCAATCGTTGTTTTAAAATGGCGGGCGATTCAAAACACATCAACTCTGTTTGCATATCTATCGCCACTTGTACTGTGTAGCCTTTGGTTAAGCGGGCGCCTGTAGCGACATCAGTAATCAGGTATTCCAGCTTTAATCGATACTCCCATTCGCGCAAACTGCAGCGCACGCGAATTTTTTGCCCGAAGGCGATAGGCTTTATATATTTTGTGCGCATATCGATGATGGGCCAGCTGTATCCCGAAAGCTTCATGGCTTGATAGGTATAATCGAACGTGCTTAAAAATTCACATCGTGCCACTTCAAAATATTTTGCATAGTGGCCATGCCATACAACGCACATTGAATCTACGTCGTGAAAGGGCACTTCGATATCAGTCTCGATGTAATACATAACATTACGCTGAAAGTTAGAAATTTATGCGTTCAAGCAACGCTTCAATAAACGCGGTATGCGCAGCAACATGCCAAAAAATAATCGCGTATGCATCCACGTAATGCGTAAATTGTCTTTGAAGATATGAAAGTGTGAAGGTATGTCATCTTGGTATAAAATTTTTGTGGGTATATTTTTTACATCGAGCCCCGACCAAAATAGCCGCACCAGAATATCTGTATCAAAATCCATGCGAGCGCCTATTTTTTTGGCGGCCACTAACTTCATTGTCGGCCCAAGTGGGTATAAACGGTAGCCACACATAGAATCTTTTAATAGCCCCGAGAAGGTATGAATTTTTACCCAAAAATCTGTTAGCTTTCTACCACGGCGCCGCGGCCCGGGCATGGCATCGTAACTCCGCCACCCGCTGATAACTGTCAGGGGATTCTGTGCCGCTTGGGCAAGAAATGTCGGAACATCATTAAGATCATGCTGACCATCAGCATCAATTTGTAACGCATGGCTATACCCTTGAACTTCTGCACAGGCTAAGCCATGACAAACCGCAACACCCTTGCCAGAATTTTGCGCCAAGCGCTGCAAACTTACCCAATCATACTGCTGCGCTACGCTATTTAAAACCTGCGCACATTCATCACTACTACCATCGTCCACGACTATGCAGGGCAAATGAAATTCATGCAGGCGTAGCAGCACTGTTTTTATTTTTTGTTGATGATTGAAGACGGGCACTATAGCGCAAGGCTTAAAAACGGAATTACTCATCGACTCGTTCATAAACCAAGCGCCCTTGTGAAAAAATTAACGGTGAAGACTCACGCTCTGATGAATGAAAACAGAAATTTGCACTGTTTTTTGTAAAGTCTACATCGACATGCAACATAACTCGCATATTCGGCTGAATCGGGCAGGTAAACTTCAACTTCTCGACATTAAGCACTGCTGCCGTCAAGCCTAATAACTCACGCGCGAATTGCACGACCCAATTGACTTGAATGACTCCCGGCACTATGGCGAATTCGGGGAAATGGCCCGCGAAAAAGCAAAGCTGATCAGAAATGTAAAGTTTTACGTCTAGCGTACAAGCGGAAACCGACGTTTCAAGAACCTCGGGGTAGAGCGTTTGTGGGTCAACACCCTTAACTGACGCCATCGAGCTTATTACCTTGCACTAAACTCGCGTTTGGCTCCACATCATCAACCGGTCGATTTAGCAAATCGTACACAGCATTAACGATATCTTGTACGGTACGCACTTGTTTGAAGTCCGAAGGCTGGATACGCCGCCCCGTAAACTCTTTCAGCTTTACCATCAAATCTACCGCATCAATGCTATCTATATCCAAATCTTCATAAAGCTTAGCGTCGGGAGTGATGTCCTCCGGGGCAACTTCGAATAGTGATACTAGGGTTTCATGCAGAAACGTGTAAATTTTTTCTTTATTAGTCATATCTCTCGTCCATTATAGAAAGGCGCGCAGTCTACCAGACGCCTCGATTAATACCCATCCATCGAGCGCTAACCCGCAGCGAAAGGTTTTACTGCAACAATGAGTATTTCCGTCGCAGGATAGTCGTTCTTAATGCCGCATTTCTGAGCCAACCCCAAACAGCGGCGCGACCACCAGGGGCGCGAACAAAAGACATCGCTGCTATTAACCGGAAAGCCAGCCGTCTTTACCAAGTTCACATAACCTTCGGCATCCTGCTGTGCCATATGAGGGTGGCGAAACAGCAAACGCACTGGCAGGGAATTAATAAAAGACCGACAAGATTCTCCTACAAGCAGAATGCCGCCGGGTTTGAGCAGCTGGTAAAACTCAGTCAGCACGCCGGTTTGCTCGCTCGTATGGTGCAACAGTTGATGGCAGAAAATCATGTCAAATGAATTTCTCGCCAGCCCGGAGGTACTGGCATTGCCCAAGATTACCCGCGTGGGAGTCATTAGGTGTACAGCACGCGTGCTGGCTTTTTTAACCTGTTCAACATCTATCTCAATTCCGACAATTTCAGCGGGTTTGAAATGCTCCTCAATGAGACTGAACGCAAGGCCTTCGCCACAACCCGCATCTAAAATACAACCCTGCTGAGGCAACCGACCCGCAAGCAACCGCTTGAAATCGTACACGGCGTGAGACAAGACATAGCGATACCAAGTAGACGTACTCAGAAACCAACGACCAAAACGAGTTTCGCGCACCCAAACACTTTTAGGACGTTCAAGGGTAACCATCTGCGCGGCAGTATCATAAAGCTTGGTATCGTTCGACATATTAGCTTGCGATGTTCTGAGTAGGATTCAATTCGGACGGCATGATAATCTAATCGCGATTAGTCTGGCTAGCATCGATACAATGGCCTAATACCGCTATAGGTGACTGTATTTATCACCTTAGAATAGCCTAGATTTTCTATGAGCCTGCCTGAAAATCAAAAAATTGGTGTCATTCAGCAATCAGCCTTTTGGGCCTGGACAAAAAAACCAACATGCGGAAATTTATCGGCAGCCTTATTGAATCCATCCCTCTCAGTATTTTTTTGATCTACGTTCAAACAGTGTCCATCGACGTCAGCCACGATTGGCTCCCCCCCTTTCTTTTGGCGGCGGGGGCCGCAATAGCATCCTCCGCTTATCTGGTGCGTCAAGGAGTTATCTTAAATCGCCTGAGCCTAGGAATTAATCTCTATTTTCTTAGCGGGGCGCTCGGGCTGATTATCGAGTGGGACGAGTTGAATCAGTTATATGGGCATTTGCGTGCGCTCGGCATGCTTTATTGGATTATCTTCGTTGGCGCGGTTACTAGCTTGTTCAGCGCTTATGGCTTCTTAGGCATTCAACTATCGCAACAACATTTAACCCGATATTGGTCCGCGTGGCTCTTTGCGGTAGCGGTGCTTGCGCTGGCAATTGCAATTTGTTTTTCTAGCAATAGGTTTTGGGGCGAGTGGTTTCCTTTTATTTTATTATTTTCGATGCGCGGATTGCTGCAGAAACTAAGTTGCCACCCGATTAACGGTGCTGATAAATAATAAAAGAGGATATGAAATTCAGTGGAACGAAAGCGTACGCCAAGAAAAATTAAGTTGCCCGGCAACAGAGCCAAACTTAGCCACTCCGCCTGCAACTAGTTATGTTGATCCTCTGGGTACTGGATCCTTAAAATATCAGCCAGAGGTTAGAATGTTGGCGTATGGCCGTAACTTTTTATCCGGTTATTGGTCTACTGGTGCTAATATTCAGCGGACTTAACCTCTTAAGCTTATAAATCTTTGCCTTTGTGTAGAGTGTACTTAGCCAAAAATTTTTAACCTGTCCATTGCCTTTCAGTTAGTGCAAATGTTTACGCCATGCAGCGCGTTGATAAGCAGATGATTGTGTAAGATTTGATGAGAATAATGACTTTATTCAAAACGAGTAATGATTCACACGAAAATAGCGACAATCACCCGATGATGTTTCTCGTTAAAGTACAACGTCGACTGACGCTTCGCGATCGCCGCGCCATACTAAAGGCTGCCTTGATTTCAATGTTTGCGCTATCTGTGCCCGCAAGTTATTCCACAAGTTATTCAAAGCCTGTTTATTTTGCGGCAGTCGAGCAACAAATTACGCCTTCCGAAGTCTCTTCACAGCGTGTTTCACTCATAGAATTGCCAGCTCAAACGAAGGCAAATACCAACGCTGATTTGGCGCAAGGCCAGCAACGTAATGCACAACTACCTGAGCAAATAACGGAGGTAGCTGCCAGCGAAAACTCGAAGGAATTGGGAATTTTAATGGAATCAGAAAATCCTGAGGAAGCATCCTCTAGTGGCGAGCTAGAGGATGATACAGCGCTAGAGGACGCTGTCTCGGCAGAGGGATTTGAGTCTTCGCGTCGTCTATCGGGGGAGCGTGAAAATTTTGTTACCGCATTCGAAAATCTTGTTGTTACGAGAATAGTTCCTAAGGTACCTGGTCTTGCATTGGCCATAATCTCTGATGGCCAAGTAAAGGTGTTACGGGGCTTTGGTGAGAAAAAGGCAGGCAGTCATGACTGGGTAAATACCAATACGGTGTTCCGATTAGCGTCTGTTTCTAAAACAATTGCATCTACAGCGGCAGCAGTTATGGTGCGCGATGGAAAAATTAGCTGGGACACTACTATCAGCTCGTTAGTACCAGAGGTGAAATTTAGTAATCCTAGATACGGCGATAAAATTACAGTGCGCGATATTATGTCTCAGGCAACGGGGCTACCAACGCATACGAATACTCATCTGATTGAAGACAATGTACCTTACGTGGATGCCGTAAATAGTTTGCGTTACGTAAACTTTGTTTGTCCGCCGGGCAAGTGTTATGCCTATCAAAATGTAACTTTTAGTTTAATCGGCAACCTCATTTTTAACCGAACGGGCACCGCCTATGAAAAATACGTTAGTGAAAAACTATTTAAGCCCTTGGGGATGGTGTCGGCGTCCTTCGGTTTAGCCGGGCTTAGGGCAACCAATAATTTCGCGCAACCTCATGTCATGGGGCGGCGGCGATGGTTAACGACGAATATCGACGAGAACTATTATCACATTTATCCAGCCGCGGGAGCTAACGCAAGTATCGCTGATATGTCACAGTGGGTGCTTGCGCAGATGGGACACAATCCGAATATTTTATCGACTGAATTGCTGAAGCAATTGCATCAAAAAGTTACCAAGAACACGCCCGCACAATCACACTACGGTACGAGCATCGGTGCAACCGATACATATTATGGTTTGGGCTGGCGGGTCTTTGATTATCGTGGGGATAAAAATTTTGTTCATCACGGTGGCTGGGTTAAGGGCTTCCGGTCTGAAATGGTGTTTAATCAAGAGCTGCAAATCGGTATGGTGCTATTAACCAATTCCGAAACAAAATTAGCGAGGAATATCATCTTCAAATTTTTGGATGCATATGCAAATGACAAACAGGGACAAAAAAAATTGGCGCAACTCAAGCTTATAAAACCAACGAGTAATTAGCAATAAGGTCTGTACCTAGGCGTATTACGTGCCGCCAAGAAATATCAACTGTAACGAATTATAAAAACAAAAAATGGGTTGAAATATTTTATCAAACAGAAGCGGTAAAAACTTTGGCATAAAATTCATCAAAAGTAGCCAATAATTGATGCAAAAGGAAGTTTAGGGGCTTGTTCATATATCTTTTACGAATTTCTAGCCCTACTATGTGCAGCAGTCCGCCACGCATTTTGTTGTTATGTGGTTATTAGGCTTATTTATTTTTCACTCATTCCGAGTGACCATCGCTAATAATAATGTAGTTACAGGTGCATCATGAAACTTGATCTTATTTCGCTCGTGGTTTTAGTTTTTTGTTTGGGTGTTTGTATTAGTTTATTTGTAGAGGTTCGTAGCGTGTTTAGCAATGCGAGCGCTGAAGTAGCTATCACCGAGCCTAACTGATGGGGTTGGTTTTAGGGGCAGTGGATGAGATTTTCATCGATTCGCTTTTTCGCCGTTAGTATTGCAACGAAAAATATCCTTTTCTGTTACAACGCTGTGCATTGGAATATCCCAAATAGCAGTGGCGAGTGTAGCGACTTGCTGACATGAGTGAGCGACACCCAGCAACCAAGGCTTTCTTCGCTTTCGCGTTTGGGTGAAGGAAAATGTTGCATCGTAAAACCCTCCCCCCATGCCTAAGCGCGCCCCAGTAATGTCAAAACCCACTATGGGCAGCAGCACAATATCGAGTAGTTCTGGCGGAAATTTTCTTGCTTCGCGCCGAACTGGCTCTGGAATCTTGAATCGATTGAGCGTGAGTGGTGTGTTAGATGAATACTCTAAAAACCACATTTGATGATGTATTGTCGGATGAACGACGGGCAAATAACAATTCTTTCCCATCTTCCAAAGTTGCTTGGCGGCCAATCTTACATCAATCTCACCATCAACTGCCCAGTAGAGGGCGATATGTTGGCTGCGCATAAATAGCGGGAGCGACATAAGGTTATGCAGTAAAGCGTGTGAGGCATGTGCTTGTTGATGGGTAGACAAACCTCGTCGGCGAGCTCTTAATTCAGTTCGAAGTTTTTGGCGAGAATCGGTAACTGTCGACATAAGGGATAGCTAGCTGAGTGAGGGCGAACTCGCAGACAACCAAATCTTTTACTGCGCTTGGGTATTTGTATCAGCGTGACTCTGCGCAAGTCTGCATAACCCTGCATAATTATGCATAATTTCGCGTCAATCAAAAGAGGGGGAGTGTAGGAATAAAGATAGAGGCCCCAGAAATGCCGCAACCAAGCTGGCCTTGAACCCAAAGGTTCAAGGTGGCGATATCTGTGATTTTTTAGGCTTTCCGTCAGGCGGACATGCACACCAAATACAACGAGACACTGCCGGGCTAACATTTATCGGCTCAAGGACATGTTGGTTTGCAAGCATCCTAGGGCGTTTCAAGTATAACCCACAGTACCTAGGCGCCCGCAAATAAATTTACGCTTTGCTAGCGATAATGTTTATCAACATTTAGTCTTAAACTTTTTTGAACTTTATAAATATCCGAAACGTGTTGAGATTTTCAGCAGCTCTCTATTGATTTTGTTAGTTATTTTTAACTGGCGTAATTGAACGCTTTTGCGTTCCGAGCTTTTTAGTCTTAACGCCCCGCCAAAACCCGCTCTATTTTTTCACTTAAGCGCTGCAGGCCAAGGGTATCGGCCGGCGATGAATTGGCGAGGTTTTTCGCTTGCAGTAACTCGTGGCTTAGATTTAGAGCCGCCATTACGGCGATGCGCTCTAACCCTATGACCGCTCCAGATCCACGAATGGCTTTCATGCGATCGTCTAAGAGTTGCGCGGATTCAATCAGTGCTTGGCGCTCTTCGCGCGGGCAAGCTACTTGATACTCTTTATCGAGAATTTTTACGAAGACAGTTTCATTACTCATGGTGTCGGGGCTCAGATTTATTCAGTGTCTAAACTTTTTAGATGTGTGATCATGGCTTCGACGCGAGTGCGCGCCAGCTCATTTTTCTCGATCAGGCGCACGCGCTCACGTTGCCATTCGCTCTCGCGAGCTTTGAGTTCAGCGTTTTCTTGTTGAAGGCGGTGAGTGAGTAAGATCAAGCGGTCGAGCTTGGTTTCTAAAGCGAGTAAGAATTCGTCAGACATGATAAATAGTGACCACTAACAAGGCGAAGTACATAAGTCGCCCACTATATTGTGCGAGTTGCCAAGGGTCAATCTTTCTGGGTTTGTAGCTGCATGACTAGCTGGCGAAAAGTTGTGGTTTATAGGGTCAATTTCGGCAACTCGGTCGCTATCGCGATCTTTCGCCGTGATAAGATCATCGCCAAACTTACTTGAATTACAATCGATTTTTAAACTAGATCCTTGTGTCGTGCTTTTACGTACCACGGAATGAGTTAATTAGGGCAAAAGAGACTATGGCAGAACAAAACACGGTTGAAGAACAAACTTTTAGCGCCACTCTGGTTGGCTTTGATGACCTTTGTGCAATGCTTGCGCCACTTGGTACTATTAACAGCCCTGCTGAGTTGCATGGATTGCTTTGTGGCAAACTCAGTGGCGGAGCTGATCTGAATGAAACCCGCTGGCTGTTAGACGCCGTGGAGTTTTTGGACTTCAGCCAGGCTCCCAACGAAGCTATTCGTATTGCATTGACGTCACTCTACAACACGAGTGTTGCGCAATTGCGCGACGGGTTCGGTCTTAAACTTCTTTTGCCGGACGATGATACTGAGCTTAGTCAGCGCACAGCCACGCTTGGTCAGTGGTGTTATGGATTTCTCACCGGTTTCGGTTCGGCTGGGAAAAAAGACCGTGTAATGACAGAGGAAGCGGAGGATGGTTTACGTGATTTAGCCGCTATTGCACATATCGCGGTAAGCGACGGTGAAGATGGCTCAGATGAAGCTGACTATATGGAAGTGTCGGAATATGTACGCATGCTAGCGGCCTCGCTTTTTCTGGAATATGCCGCCGAAGAAACCAAGATAATTGATCCCGCCAGCCGAGTTCCCGCTTCGGGCCAACTGCATTAACCTGATCTAATAAGAGAGCCTTATGAGCATCACTAAAGCTGAATTTGCCCGTCGACGTAAAGAGCTTATGGCCATGATGGAGCCTAATAGTATTGCGATAGTGCCGTCTGCCCCAGAACGTGTCCGCAGTCGCGATACCGAGCATCACTATCGGCAGGACAGCGATCTGTTTTATCTTTCAGGATTTGCCGAGCCCAAAACGGTACTGGTGTTGATCCCCGGTCGTGATCATGGTGAATACGTGCTCTTCGTTCGCGAGCGCAATCGTGAACGTGAAATTTGGGATGGTTATCGCGCTGGGCCTGAACGAGCTTGTAGCGAATACGGAGCAGATGATGCCTTTCCTGTTGACGACATTGACGATATTTTACCGGGGCTGATCGAAGGTCGCGAGCGAGTTTATTACGCGATGGGTAAAGACAGCGAATTTGATAAGCAAGTTATGGATTGGGTAAATACTATCCGTGCCAAAGTACGTTCTGGCGCGACACCTCCAGGCGAATTTCTTGATCTAAGCCACTTCTTAAATGAGCAACGTTTATTTAAAAGCGCCGCAGAGTTACGGGTAATGAAAGAAGCTGGTGAAATTTCCTGCCGCGCTCACATTCGCGCTATGAAATTATGCAAACCTGGCGTTATGGAATATCAGTTAGAAGCCGAAATTATGCATGAATTCGGCCGCAGCGGCGCGCGTTTTCCTGCCTATAACACGATTGTTGGCGGTGGAAAGAATAGTTGTACCCTTCATTACATTGAAAACAGCGCGGCGCTTAAAAATGGCGATCTCGTGTTAATCGATGCTGGCTGTGAACTTAACTATTATGCGGCAGATATTACGAGAACGTTTCCGGTAAATGGAAAGTTTTCGCCCGAGCAAAAAATACTTTACGAAATTTGTTTGCATGCACAGCTCGACGCAATTGCGGTCGCGAAACCAGGTAATCACTGGAACGATCCGCACGAGACGACCGTGCGCGTGATCACTCAAGGATTAGTGGATATAGGCTTGCTCGACGGTGATGTTGATGAATTGATTAAGACAGAAGCTTATAAGGAATTTTATATGCATCGCGCAGGCCACTGGTTGGGGATGGACGTACATGATGTTGGAGACTACAAAGTTGGTGGCCAGTGGCGCGTACTTGAACCCGGAATGGTACTGACGGTTGAACCTGGCATCTACGTAGCGCCTGACAATGAACGCGTTGCCAAAAAATGGCGAGGCATAGGTATCCGTATTGAAGATGACGTATTAATTACAAAAGATGGTAACGAAGTGCTCACCAAGAATGCACCAAAAACGGTAAAAGAAATTGAAAAATTGATGGCCGTTTAATTCGCCTTAAAAGAACTTCGACAGATGAACACACCAAAAAATTTCGATGTAGCAATCATCGGCGGCGGCATGGTCGGTGCAAGTTTAGCGCTGCTCCTCGCACGGAAGAATCCCGCATGGCAAATTGCGCTTTTAGAAGCTAGGCCTTTTTTGGAAACTACCAAAGGCGAATATGAATCGAACTTTGATGCGCGTTCTACCGCTATTGCTTCGGGAAGTGTAGATATTTTGCGTAAGTTGGGGGTGTGGGAACAACTTGCGAAGCAAGCCACCGCCATAGCACAAGTCCATATTAGTGATGCTGGACATTTTATGGGCGGATTGATTGACGCCAGCACTTATCACTTGGATGCGGTTGGCTACGTGGTTCCAAATCTCTGGGTAGGCCGTGTTTTGTTTGCACAATTACAACAGCAAGAAAATGTTCAATTTTTTGCGCCCGTGAATGTAGAAAAATTAATCCCGTTACAGAAAGGTACACAGCTATTCATTAGATCAGCTGAAGAGCTCGTAGAAATAAATTGCAAACTAGCGGTCGTGGCAGACGGCAGCGCCTCACTATTGGCTAACACCTTAGGTATAGAGCGCACTGTCAAAGACTATGGGCAAATAGCAATTATTGCGAGTGTCGCTTGCAGCGAACCTCACAAGGGTATTGCCTACGAGCGTTTTACCGAGCAAGGGCCGTTAGCGCTTTTGCCTATGGGAGGATCCAAATGTGCTCGCGAATCCGCTTTGGTGTTAACTTTATCAGCTGCCGAAGCCAATACGATTATTGAACTGAGTGATGCTGATTTTTTACAGCATCTACAACAACGTTTTGGGCATAGATTAGGAAAGTTCTTGCGTGTTAGTCAGCGATATTCATATCCCTTAAAACTGATCACGGCGAATGAGCAAATTCGTTCGCATATTGTATTAGTAGGTAATGCCGCGCATTTTTTACATCCAGTCGCAGGGCAGGGATTTAATTTATCGCTGCGCGATTGCGTCTGTTTGGTAGATGCGCTCACTCAGGGCGAGGCTGCTAAAAAATCCCTTGGGGAGTTAAGTGTGTTGCAAGACTATTTGCGTCGTCAACAAATCGATCAAACATTAACGATTGAGTTTAGCGATAAGCTGATCCGATTATTTTCAAGCTCAGCATTACCGTTGATTGTTCTTCGTCATCTAGGTTTTATGGGATTGGATTTAGCGCCAGCGGTTAAACGTCAATTTGCAGCTCAAACTATGGGCACTGCAGGAATAAAATTTCTATGACGCAAGCCTATGACGTTATCATCGTCGGTGCAGGTATTGTCGGCTCAAGTTTAGCTTGTGCTATCGCCCAGCAAAAATCGGCGACAGCTTTGCGCATTGCAGTTATTGAAGGCATTAGCGAGATTAGACAATATAGTGGTGAAAATTTTGATCCGCGAGTAGTGGCCCTCACCCAAGCGTCACAAAATTTGCTCGCACAGGTAGGGGTGTGGGAAAAAATTAGTGCGCAGCGTGCGTGCGCGTACAGCGAAATGGTGGTGTGGGATGGTGAAGGCACGGCCAGTATTCATTTTAGTGCTGCAGAGGTTCGACAAGTTTATTTGGGGCACATTATTGAAAACTCCGTTATTGTTTCCGCGTTGCGTGAGAAACTATTGGAACATAAAAATATAAAGCTTATTCAGCCAGCGATGGTTACGGGCCTTGTTGTTGTCGGCAAAACGGGCGGTGAATTTACACAAATATTATTGGACGATGGCAGCGCGTTGACTACGGAACTATTAATCGCCGCCGATGGTGCAAACTCTAAAGTGCGTGAGCTCGCCGAATTTGTAACATACGAGTGGGATTACGGGCACACTGCTGTTATCACCACTGTGCAAACTGAGCTACCAAACCGAGCTACCGCTTGGCAACGCTTTATGCGCACCGGGCCATTGGCATTTTTACCGCTTCCGTGTGTTGATGGAAAACACTTTTGTTCAATTGTGTGGTCAGCAGAGCATGCGTTGGCGGACGAAATTTTAGCGCTAAACGATGCCGATTTTTGTCTGCGTTTAGCGTTGGCGTTTGAGAAAAAGTTGGGAAATATTGTGCAGACCGCGGTGCGCTTTTCAATTCCCTTGCGTCAGCGTCATGCTAAAGAGTATATAAAACCGCAAATAGTCTTAGTGGGGGATGCGGCGCATAATATTCACCCTCTGGCGGGGCAGGGCGTTAACCTTGGATTATCAGATGTATTTGCATTGGCGCAAGAAATTGAGCGTGCGGGTGAGCGTGGGGTCCCACTAAATGATTTTTCTATTTTGTGTCGGTATCAACGCCGTCGGTTAGGCGATAATTTGATCATGATGAGTGCAATGGAAGCTTTCAAGCGCCTCTTTGGCAATAACTCCCTAGAAATAACATGGCTGCGCAATATGGGCATGCGTCAACTAGACTCTCTGTCGGTGATAAAAAAATTTATTGTCAATGCGGCTGCGGGCTTGCATTAAATAGTGCGTCACTGAATAGGAATGAATATGACTTATGTTGAAATTTTTTCTATTGCGCCGTTTGATTGGCAAGCCGTAGGAACGTCAATTTTGTGCGGCACCATTATTGGGTTGGAGCGTCAGTTGCGCGGCAAGCCAGTTGGGATTCGTACGTCGGCGCTGATAACGTTGGGAACTTATATTTTTATTGCAGCGTCGATGTTGGTCTCTACCGGCGCAACCGACCCAACACGTATTATCGGGCAAGTGATTACTGGAATTGGTTTCATAGGTGCGGGTGTAATGCTTGCTCGCGATGGTATGGTGCTTGGCGTAACGTCCGCGGCAACGATCTGGACCTTGGCCTCGATAGGTGTTTGCATCGCCATAAACTACGAGATTGTTGCGATAAAATTATCGATTGTTGTGGTATTTGTTTTAGCGGGGGTCGATGTTATGGAAGATTATTCGCAAGCATTAACGCGAGGAGTGCATAAAAAATATCAAGACTGGATCGATAAAACTAAATCACGCGATGGCTTAGAGTGATATTAGTTTCAAAAAGTAACATAACGCAAGGGCAAATAAGCATGTCAAAAATTCGCGGCCTTGCCAATGTATTGCAATGGGTGTTGTTAATATTACTCACGGGGGCCGCGTTCGGATTCATTCTGTTTGCCAATCTCTATGGCGTATTTTTGGCGTTAGTTACATCATTTATTGTCTGTGGAATCTACAAAAATAAACGCTGGGGCTATTTTTCAGCGGCGGTTTGGGGTTTGGGTTGCTACCAATTAGCTAAACAAGGTTATGAATTTCAGGCTGTAAAACACGTGGTAATGTCATTGGGCATTGCAGTTGTCCCTGTCGCACTATTTTTGCACGAGATGTTGGGAAAGCCGCGAAATGTACATGCGCAAAAAAGTGTCACAAATCTAGCTAAAGATGACCATGTGCCCCAATAAAATGAGTCTTACTGACACAAGAAAATTTAAATCAAGGATATTAAGTAAATTAGTCGATTACTGCTTGAACTGGGCGGTCACAAGTGCTTTAATTTTTAACTGCGCAGATTGAGATTCGACCCAAGACTAAGCTTTTGTAAGACATCCGCTTGCTGGAGACCCTTGGACGTACCGCGACCTGAGCAATAGCTTTATTAACAAGCTATTTCACCCTGGCTTTTAGTAAAGTCGGTTTTTTTGTTCGGTCAGCGTTGCTGACGTTTTTATGTAAGTCGAGGAAAGTATGTCAGATGTAGTCTCTGGTGTTGTTAAGTGGTTTAACGATGATAAAGGTTATGGTTTTATTGAGCGTGAAGGCGGAGCAGATGTATTTGTTCACTTCCGCGCAATTAACGGAAACGGTCGTAAAACCTTGAAAGAAGGTCAGAAAGTGACTTTCGAAGTGACCTCAGGTCAAAAAGGTCCGCAAGCGGAAAACGTAACTCCACTTTAAGGTGAGTTAGGTTTCAAGGGGTGATAGAGCAATCTGTCGCCCCTTGCTGTATCTAGCATTTGTCGACTTACACACTTTCGCAGGATGTGTAAGGCATTCCTTTATCAATGTGATACCTCATACTCTGTTTGATGCTGACTATGTTTGATACTGACTATGTTTGATATTACCGCCGTGCTCTGGCTAACCGTTTTATCATTCGTCGTTCTCTACTGGTTTCATGCGTTGCGCGCTAAAGAAGCGGCGCTCAAAATTGCAGAAAAGCATTGCGCCGAAATGGAAGTACAATTCCTCGATCAAAGTGTTTACTTGAAACGTTTGTGGTTCAAGCGCAACGAAAATGGTCAACTGAATTCGTGGCGCGAATTTTATTTTGAATTTACAGTAAGCGGTGACGATCGTTATTTGGGGCGGGTTTCCATGCTCGGAAAAAAAATAATAAGGGTGCAGCTTGACCCCCATAGATTCCATTAGATCAATATGAATATTATTTACCGCGATGACGCTTTGTTTACCGTTGAGCAGGTTATCGAACTTTATAAAAGATCAACACTAGGCGAGCGCCGCCCGGTAGATCGTCCGGATATATTTCTAGGCATGATTGCTAATGCCGACATTATTATCAGTGCATGGATTGATGAGCAGCTTGTGGGTATTTCGCGTGCGCTAACTGACTACACCTATGTGACCTATTTAGCGGATTTGGCGGTGGATGAGGATTATCAGCATCAGGGCATTGGCAAGCAGTTGATTGCTGAAACACAAAAGCGTACCCAGCCGGAATGTATGATGGTGCTATTGGCGGCGCCCAAAGCCAATGACTATTATCCGAAATTAGGTTTTACTCATAATCCTCGAGGCTGGGTGCTGAAAAGCAGTGATTAATTTTTAATGCAGTACAGCGACACTCAAGATAGAGAGATAGGATGCAATAGCAATAAAAGGACGACGCAGTTTACGCTTTTTTGAAAAAGTCCATTGATAGGCTAGGCTTAGATAGGTCACCTTCGAACAGAGTCTTAGTATGTTCAGAACTATTTTTACGGTCAGTTACTGCGTACTGGTACTTAGCGGAATCCTGAGCATCCCCTCCCAAGCAGCAGATCTGCCGACTATTCAGGCTAACTCTGCGCAGGCTAACTCTGGTGTGGCTGACTCGTCATTATTTACCGTTCGATACCCCATCACTAAAGAGCTGCGTTCGCTGGAAGTTTACCAATATGAACTCATTCGTCGTGCGATGGAGCTCACCCGTGATGAATTTGGCGATTATCAAATCATACCCTATGAATCAAGAGACACTTTACAGCAGCGACTCGCCGCTCTAATTCGTGACGGAAAACTTGTCAATCTCGTATGGACATCGCCCGGAACACCTGTAGCCACTAGTGATGTCATTCGTATACCCATCGATATCTTACATGGCTTATTAGGGTATCGTATTTGCCTCACAAATGTTAAAGCTCCCTTGGTTCTCGACGAGTTCGATAGAACACATTCGCTGGATTTTCTAAAAATTGCCCAAGGTGACAGCTGGCCAGATTTAAAAATTTATCAGCACAACCGCATCAACGCGATCTCCGGACCAACTTTTAATAGCCTCTTTCAAATGCTGGGTTTTCGACGATTTAATTGCCTCCCTCTGGGAGTCCATGAAGTAGAGGTAAGCTATGACGAAAAAAAATCGACCTATCCTTTTTTAGCAATAGATGATCAATTACTCATTTTTTATGAATATCCTATTTATCTTTATGTCAGTAAAAGTCAGCCTGAGCTAGCGAAGCGCTTGGAGCTGGGCTTGGGTAGAATGCAAGGGAATGGAGAATTCGAACGCCTATTCAAGCAATATTACCCACTGGCTTTCACCAAATTGAGATTGGGTTCAAGGAAGATAATTTGTTTGAAATCGCCTTTTTTGGATCAAAGTAAACAATGTTCTCAGCCATTAAGAATTCCAAATTAAAAGTAAATCTGGTCTTCTATTGCAACGTTTTTTTGATGGGTCGCGAAAATTGTTTTGCCTATAGGCGCCATTTTTAAGCCAAGCCAAACGATGCCATGAATGCTAAAATAGTTCGACCAATAACTGGAAATTGTTCGTTTAATCCGCGTAGTGTTTCTATTCGTATCGAGTCAACCATTGGTGTGTCTGCCGCTTAGAAAATATGCGATTAGTTGACTTTACACGCTGTAAACTTCGTGCAAGATAAGAGTTTTCTTTGAGTGATTTATTTGCCGTTCGCTATGGCGGAATTTTTGATGCGTTTTGTCGTTTGTATAGGTAAAGCGTTTAGAGTTTGGGCCCTGTATTCTTTCTTGTTATAGCGCTGATTTTATCTGTCCTTTACAATATAGTGCGTATTATGAATCGATTTAATATCAATATTATTAACCCGGCGGAATAATATAGCTGCTACAATGCATGCATGAAAAAAATAGACGCACGAACATTATCGAAAGAATCGCTTGAAGAAAAACGG
>JAYWHF010000256.1:0-11116 GCA_043777855.1 Gammaproteobacteria bacterium
GATCGCGAAGCACGAAAAAATTCGCTTTTTTTATTAATGAGTAATTCTGATAAAGCGCGTCATATTGGTAAAGCTGTGATGCCCCCGATGTTGTGGGAATTAGTCGGTAAACTCGCGCGTTACATTAAGTAGGGTAGGTGTAATGCCGTAAGGTGGCGCGCTGAGTTCTGCGCGCGGCAGTGGAGTTTCTACACTTATTTAACTGCCATCACTCTAACTATCGCTCCAACGAGTATGTTAACTATTGCGCTAGCCTTTCTAAAAATATGCTCCGTTATAAATCAATTAGAATTTATTTTTTACGTGCTTAGCCTCTAATGAAGTTTTGCGCGCCTAAATATTTTTTATTTGCACTCCAATAAAACAATATGCGAACTTTGCACAAAAATAGACTTTAGGGCTGAACAATAAAAAGCTACTATGTGCGCGATCACACTAACTAGATGAAGATAGTTTTGTATTGTGCGTTCTACGTGCAGTCGTCATTTTTTTGGTTTCTGATTTTGATGCCATCCACCTCAATATCTTCTGTCAAGTCTAGAAAAATAGATTCGCACGTAAAATCGTTGGGCCGCACATTTATCATGCTGTCTTTTTAGAATGGCTTATTTTGGCCCGACAAATGCTAGTAGTCAGTTAGGTAGAATTTTTAATGGAGAATTTTATGGGCAGGCAAGAAGTACCGGGAGTCGTAATGAATCCCATCGAGCTCTTAGATAAACCGCAAGTTGTGCGAATACATCAATCGAATATTTTGGCACTGTTCCGCACTATCGATAGCCTTCTCATTGTTTTTTTACTTTGGTCCATTCTAAAAATCGCTCACTTAACCTGGGATAACGCCTATACAGCCTTCGTGTTGTCTGCGGTCATAGTGTTTGGGCTTTTTGCGGAAAGTAATCAAGTTTATTATTTATGGCGTGGTCACTCTATGCGCAACCTCGCCGCGAGATTGTCCGTTGCATGGATCGTCACGGTGTTATTGATCAGTATCCCTTCTGCGTTTATTTATCCGTTTGAAAACGTGAATGTAGCAGCGATATTTGCGTGGCTGATTGCCACACCCTTTGTGATGATTGGGCTGCATTGGGGGCGCCGGATATTGTTGACAAAGCTGCGCGCGAATTCATCGGAGTCGCGACGTGTGGCGATTGTTGGTGCAAACGATTTGGGTTTGCGAATGATTAAGTCGATGCAAGAAATGCCGTGGTTAGGCTATAGAGTCGTGGGCTTTTATGATGATCGCATAGCTGATACTGATGTGGCGCGTCGCTTGGTTGGCGACAGCATTACTGTTAATGGCGGGCTCGACCAGCTATATAAGGATGCGCACGATGATAAAATTGATGTGGTATTTGTAACCTTACCGATGCGTGCGGAATTGCGTATGCACACTGTGATTGATCGCCTTGCTGATACAACGGTAACGCCCTATGTGATTCCGGATGTATTTAGTTTTGATCTTTTGCATTCACGCTTAACATGCTTCCAAGGTATTCCCGCATTAAGTATTTATGATTCACCGTTAGTTGATAACAGTTGGGCGAAACGGCTAGAAGATATCTTTCTGGGTTTTTGTGCATTGTTAGTCTTAGCGATACCTATGGCCATTGTCGCGTTGGGTGTAAAAATAACGTCGCCCGGCACGATTTTGTTTAAACAATCGCGTTACGGTATGGGTGGCGAACATATTAAAGTGTGGAAGTTTCGTTCGATGTCGGTATGTGAGAATGGCGACAGTGTGGCTCAAGCTAAAAAAGGAGATTCGCGCGTAACCCCATTCGGCAGTTTCTTGCGACGCACGTCGCTTGACGAGCTTCCGCAGCTCTTCAATGTATTAGCCGGCAGCATGTCTTTAGTGGGGCCACGGCCGCATGCTGTTGCGCATAACGAATTCTATCGCGGGCAAATTAAAGGCTATATGCTGCGTCACAAAGTGAAACCGGGAATAACTGGGCTCGCGCAAATTAATGGTTATCGAGGGGAAACTGAAACGTTGGACAAAATGTCTGGCCGTATTGCGTATGATTTAGAATATATTCGCAATTGGTCGTTGTTGTTAGATATCAAAATTCTTTGGGGTACACTATTCAGAGGTTTTGTAAGTCAGCAGGCCTATTGAGCAGGATTAGTCGGTGATACGTGGATTTTTAGTCAGTTTCAGATTGCTGTTGTTGCTGCTGCCGTTGCTCGTTGTTGCTCAAGCTGCTTTTGCAGAAGAGAAGTTAATGCGAGTGGACTTTTCTGTTCAGGCGTTAAGGGATAGTAATTTTTCGCGCGCTGAAGAAAACGATGATGCCGAGCAAGTTAGCCTTTCGGCAGCTCGTGTCGATTTATCGACATCGTATAGTCAACAAAAATGGACAGGCTTTTGGCGTGCTAGCCAATACAGGCATCAAGAGAATACGGATTTTAATTCCTTGCTTAATGAAGGCGGTGCAAACTGGAGCGGCAATATCACGAGCAAAGTGAATTTTGTTGTTGATGGTGTTCGCAATGTGTATTTGGCAGATCGATTGGAGTTTTTTGAAAAGGATTTAGTGACTAAAGATGAAGCTAAAGCTGTGTTGGGTTACGGTAATGACGAGAAACTTAGTTTTCGATTCGGAGCTCGTCAGGGAAGACAAGCCCATAGCAATACTCAGCGAGAAAATTTGAATTTTAATGAGGATGATTTGTTTACCGAAGTAGGGTATTCAACCGCTAACCGTTCGACAATCATTTTGCGCGCGGCGTCTGGGTCTAGGGAATATCCTAATAACCTTATCAGCATTCCCTTGGATGACTTAAATTACGATTACCGCCAATTGGAGTTAGAGACTCTATGGATCGCTTCGCCAAAAACAAAAATATCCTCATCGTTTACTGCATTTGATCGGATAGGGGCGCTGAATGACAGTTCCGGTTTGTTTATGTCGATCGATATTGAATGGGCCGCCACACCTAAACTAAGGTTTAATTCCGGCTTTCTTGTAAAGCAACCCCCGATTGGCGAAACACTTGAACAAGTTAGCAAAGCTAAAACAGTATTTCTCACCGGCGTTTGGCAGTTAACCACAAAGCTCAGCTTTACCAGCGGCCTAAGTGGAACGCTTCAGCAAATTCTAGTGAGTGATGTCTCCGATAGCCGAGAGGAACGCGTATATAGTGCGACCCCGGTTGCTATAAATTTTAAGCTGGCCAATAACCTTTCCATTCGGTTTGACAGTAAATGGATTCGTCGGGAATCGACACTTAGCTACCGAGACTTTATCGATCGTCAGGCCGCCGTAGGATTATTTTTCAATTTTTAAGTGGAGTTTTTAATTGTCTTCGAAGCCTTGAGGAAAAGAGATCAATGAAAATTATTTTTGCTATTGGACACCTTGTTGAGGAATAACAGTGCGATCCTTAATGATCACAGCCCACGATTATCGCTCGCGAAGAAAAGTGAATATTCATTTTATCGCCGACGAGCTTGCCAAGTACGGACCGACACATTTTTTTTCCTGCCAGTACAGTTTGCTATCCAAATTAAAGCTTGATGTTAGACGCTCTATTGATAAGCAAGCCAATAAAGTAGAGTTGCACGAAGGCGTTAACTGCTATTTATGGAAAACAACATTGCATCCAATCAATATGCGTAAAGCACTCTTTTCGCCCATCGAAAATTTTATGTTTGAGCGCTATATTCATAATTCCAGCCCTGTGTTGCTGGAATGGATAAAGCAGGTAGATATTGTTTTTTTTGAAAGCGGTATAGCCCCGATTTTTTTCAAACTTGTTCAGCACCTTAATCCGCGCGCCAAAACGGTTTACATTGCCTCGGATGATTTGGAAACCATTAACGTAGCCTCCTATGTGCGCGCTACATTTGCGCAAGTCGCACCGCAAATGGATGCGCTTTGCTTTACCTCAAAGCATATGATTGATCGGCGCCCTGGGTTGCCAAACAGTTACGTTATTCCGCATGGGTTTGATTATTCAGTGGAAGACCATGCAGACCCATCGCCCTATGGCCTAGGTCGTCACGTGGTTTCAGTAGGTTCGATGTTGTTCGACCCGAAATTTTTTATTATTGCCGCAAAACTTTTCCCCGATGTTACCTTTCACGTAATAGGCTCTGGCATGAATGCACACCGTGATTATGGCAACAATGTGCGCGTTTACGACGAGATGCCGCACAAAAAAACCTTGCCATATATTAAGCACGCGACAGTCGGTGTTGCGCCATACCGTTTGGCAGATGTTCCTAAGTATCTTTGTGATACGTCCATGAAATTGATGCAATATGATTTCTTTCGGCTACCCGCGGTTTGTCCGGCTGGCATTGTAGGTGACTACCCATCGCGCTTTGGGTTTATACCAGGTGATGTTGAGTCTATTGGCAATGCGCTGCGCGCTGCGCTCGATGCCCCGCACCTGCCACCACAACGAATGCACTTACGGTGGTCGGAAGTGGTAGCGAGAATGCTTTCGCCCGATAATTTTGCGGATACTAAACCTGAAGAGTGCCACTAGCAAAACAAGTGCCGCCTAGCCAAAAGAGCGCACTAGTTTTATTCAAACGTTATACGCCTATAACCTTTTAGTGAGCGATAAGCGGCTGCAAAAAAATTTGCGGGCAGGGCGTATTTGAGCGCTGTTTTGATGGCGGGCTCTTTGGTGGTTGGCGCTTCGATATTGCTCGCGAATTTTACGTCATTCCCATTTAGTAGGTGCTTATCCTGCGTGCAAACAGCCGGATAGCATTGCAGTATGTTTAATTTTTTTGTAATCGCTGAGCGCTCAAAGTTATACATAATAACGTCGGTTGGTTGATGATACTGTTCTTCAAGATCGATAAATGCTTGAGCAGCTCGGCGACTCAGAATGTAGGCCCCCGAACACCAACTGGTTGATTTAACGCCGTAGAGTGTACGGCCTGCATGTTTTAAAACGGGGTCTGATGTAAGTTGTATTCTATTTGTGGATGTTTCGAGCCGGATAATGTCGACGTCATTTGGAATCCAGCTTTGCTCGTCGAGTATTTTTTTTAAATCATCCGAGGCATGAATATCATCTTCAAATACTGCACAAAAATTATCCTCAGATTGAGCTACTTTTTGCCACACATGGTAGTGGCTTAAAAAGCAACCCATTTGGCCGCGCAACCAAAAGCTATAATTTTTCGTGCGTGTTTTTTGAAAGCGAGCATAATCGGCGTCAGAGAATGTTCGCCCATCGATCGCGCATACACGTTCATAGCTAAGCCCTAGCCGTTTAAAGTTTGATGAAAAAAATGCGAGACGATCTGTGTCGCCGTCAAGATTGATAAGGTAAGACTTCATTCTGTTTCCCCTTAGGCGTTTTTTACGGATTAAGCCAATTTAATCAGGCGCTGAACTTTCTCAATGTAAGTGCGCATGTTAGTGGGGGCTAGCTCAATGCCCTCGCACAGAAAGTTTTTTGTTTCTGTTCTAAAAATGGTGATCATGCAGGTGAAGTAGGTCGCTATGCCAAGGCTGCAAAGAATAATGATGTTGAGTGCGGCCGGTAGATGTTGCGCCAGTGGCAACTTTGCCGCGTGTACTGTTGCAAACATGATTAATGAGGCCGCTAAGCAGGGAAGTAGTTTCCCTACCATATCAACAATGCCGACGGAAAAGGTTTTCTTAAAGAAAAGCAAGCTGACTAACGCCATCACATAATTTCTAATGAGATAACCAATGGCAGTGGCAGTGATACCCATAGGCACTGTGATAAAACCCAGCGTGCAGGCGATAACGAAATCTATACTCGCAATTTTCATTACAACTTTTGAATTGTTGCTGGCGGAGAGCGCCGCGTTTACGTTGTAGCCAAAAACTTGAGGGGCAACACCGATTGCTAAAATAGCCATAATATTCCCGCTCGCCGCCCATTTTGCGCCAAAGGCTAAAACAATAAATTCGGCGCTCAATGCGGCCGCACCAAAAAAAATAGGAAAAATAATGTAAGCGCTCATTCTGATTAGGCGCAGGGTTCCATAAGCTTGTTGTTGCAGGCTTGATAAGCGTGACAATGCGGAAAGCGCCGTGTATTCGAACGGCTTTAACACAACATCTTGCAGAATGTAGAGGGCACGCCCCCCAACGCGATAGATGCCGAGTGCGGCAGGCCCAATAAAAATACCCAAAAGAATTTCTAAAATATAGTTATTAATATTCCCCATGAGTTGTGCAAACATGAGCGGCGATGAAAACCTCAAGAGAGCTTTCGCTTCACTACGAGAAAATGTCATGCTCGGCATCCACTTGGCGGAGCTAAGCGTGATTATCGCAATAAGAAAATGATTGGTGAGTTGTTGCCATACGAGTGCCCATACTCCAAAGTCGTGCAGCACCAAATAAATGCCTACTATGCCAGACACGATACTCGCTGCCACTGTTCTGAAAGCAATAACTCGAAAAGCGAATTCGCGTTTTAGTTTTCCGTCATGGACCGCTTTTAAACCTTCAATAAAATAGATAACGGAAAGTGCTTTTACGATAGGCCCAGCTTCTGGAACATAATAGTAAGAAATTAAAGGTGCGCCGATCAATAAGACAACAACGGTAACTATAGCGGCAAAAAAAATGTTTAAATAAAAGCAAGTTGATGCGTAGGTATTATCCCACGTCGTTTTTTGCACTATGGCTTGGGAAAACCCGGCATTCACAAGAATTCGTCCAAACTCAACGATAATGAGTGCGAAGGCAACTAGCCCGATATCCTTAGGGCCGAGAATGCGAGAGAGAATAATAAATATTAAGAAGCTAACCAGGCTGTTGCCCGTGGCAGCGAGGCTCATCCATGCGGTACTACTGCCTAAGCGTTTTTTTAAAGTCATAGCAAGTGTGTTTGGTTCGTGGGAGAGGTTTTTAAAAAAAGACATTGATAAAACGCGACGGTTGAAGTCGCGAGTTTACTCCATTCATAATTTTCTAGCGGACATTTTTCCGGGCGCTTCAATCTGTCTACTTCCTCCAGTGCATAGGTTAATGTCGACGCACTTAACTCGCCTTCGTAACAATGAATCCACGCTACACCCAGCTCTTTTTGAGTTGCAATAAAAGCGCCAATGTTCGGGGCAATAACGGGCTTGTTAAACGAAAGCGCTAACAATAAAGCGCCCGAATTCAAACTATGTTTGTAGGGTAGTATCACTGCATCTGCAGCGCTTAGGTAATTGTGAAGTGTTTCATCCGGAATAAAATTCAGAAATAAGTAAACGTTTGCGTGGTTTGATTGTAAGCGCCGTAAATTTTCAGCGTGCGTGTCAGAACTTGGGTCTCCAGCAATCAATAGAACAGTATTGGGTATATTCGCTTGCATAAATATTTTAATCAGTGAGTCAATATTTTTGTACGGTTTAATCATGCCGCAAAACAGCAGAACCTTTTTGTCAGCCGGAAGGCCGAGCTGCGCTTTTGCGAGCGCCGTGTCGAGGCCAGCATGATAAGAATTTCTATAGTGGCCGTGAGGGATAATGGCGTAATCAGTACTTTCCATTTTTTTATAGAGGGAAAGAAATTGCGTTCTGCTTTCGGTACTCATAAATATGAAACCATCGCAGCGGCGAATAAACCAATTCATGAAATAATTAGAGAGTTTTGGATGATAGGCATCGTGCGGCGTCGCATTGTGTACCGTCCAGACAATTTTTTGGCGTTTGAATGTTAGGGCGAGAATAATCACCGCAAAGAGCAGCACTCGTTGAACGGCTTTACCAAGGCGCGGTTGATTAATGTAACCGTCTGGCCAATGAAAATGAACAATGTCAAATTGTTCTAGCAGTGCTTTTTTATGTGAATACTCGCATACGGTATGTTTTTTTTGGGGATGAGTGACATCGAGTGCTTTTATCTCATGATAGAGCAACGAATTGTAAGGGTTGATTTTTTTATTGATGAACGCAGGCGATGCCAGAATACGCATTGAGTTTTCCTTAATCTGGCTCAGCCGCATTTCGCGGTGTTTTTTCAGTGCTGATTAATGTATCAGTGCTAATTAATTTTTCAGTGCGAAGTAGCTTGTCAGTGCTAAGGCAAAGCCTGAGAAATATAAATATGTCTAGGGTATAGCGTCGCACCAAACGTTGAGGTTCCAAGCATAGACGGTACAACCATTCCATCCGACAGCGTTGAATGATACGCGGCGCCCTGGGTTTATCCCCAGCGAGGAAATCGAGAAGTGCGCCTACGCCAATTAATACGCAAGCGTTGAGCGCGTGTCTATGTTCCAAGATCCATTGTTCCTGCGCAGGGTTGCCCAGCGCGACCAAAATAATATTGGCTTTTGCATCGTTCATTGCCGCAATAATTTTTTGTGAATCCTGTGCTTGGTCGTAGCCGTTGCAAGTGCCAACAACTGTCACACCGTAGTCTTTTGTTAGTGTATCGGCTGCGCGCACGCCAATGCCCGGTTTGCCTCCTAACAAGTAGACTCGGGCTATTTGGCGAACACTGTGTAAGTAATGTGGAATAAAGTCAGTGCCGTTGAGATTTTCAGGAAATTTTTTGCGATGTACAATCCAATTAGCGATATCAACGCCAATTCCATCATTAACGATGAGCGTGTTATCAACCTGCATTTCATGTCGTAGTGCGTGGCACTTGACAATAAAATTAGTGTTAGCGAAAAACAAAGTTTGTTGTTCGCCGCACTGCAGTGTAGACGCAAGTCTTTGCCGCAAGGTTTCATTCGTTGTGCTGAGAATAGAAAAGCCACCCAGTAGGATATGTGTGGGTGAGGTGTTGCTGGCTTGTGAAGGGATGCTTTCGAGTAAATTTTCGTTCATCGTTAAAATTCCATTAGGGTATCGTCAAATAAATGCGGCTTTAACATGCGGTCAACCACTTGATCCCAGCTTAATATGGGTCGGGGCACTACCGGCTCGCGCGGGCTTAGCGCGAGCCTAATTGCCTGCTCGATGCTCGCGGCGTCGCCAATATTGTATCCGAAGCGATTAGGGTAATCAGCGGCGATAAAGTGTGGGCAAATGGCGGGAATGTTGAAAAAATCGTATTGCAATAATTTTAATGAGGTATCTCGCAAGTAGTCCGGAATGCACTCGCTATTGTAAGGAGCAATACCGAGCTGCGCATATTTAATATAGGGCAGCGTTTGCGTAAAAGGCATTTCATCGTAAACGCTAACGTTCGTACCGTATTCTTGGTTTCTTGGTTTCCCCGACCCTATGATGTGAAAGTGTATGTGAGGATTTT
Organism: Gammaproteobacteria bacterium; assembly: GCA_043777855.1. Classification (GTDB taxonomy): domain Bacteria; phylum Pseudomonadota; class Gammaproteobacteria; order Pseudomonadales; family Cellvibrionaceae; genus Cellvibrio. The sequence goes on from JAYWHF010000256.1 coordinate 9,207, forward strand.
TTTTTGCAGCGAGAATAAAAAAAATCGGATCAAACAACATTGAGCCAATTGACACGGCGTTTATGCCGACTTTATAAGGTGAAGGGTCGGCTGTGTGTGCAATGGAGTAGTCAATGCCTTGTGGCACAAAGACTAGATTGGTGCGGCTGTAGATAGTTTTTGCCAGGGCTTTTGAGGGTAACACTATGGTATTAAATCGTTCGGCTGTGCGATTAAACGTATTGTGAACGTAGGCGGCTACATTAATGGTTTCGAGTGCATCGGATGCGCGATAAACAATTTTTGCCGTTGGGTTTATGGCTTTAATAAGATCAAAAAAAACGGGCGCCACTCCGCTTTCGATAATGATGACAGTGGCTTCTTTTATCCATTGGCGCAGCACAGTATTGTTGCCATTGCTGTACCAGCGATAGAGTATGTTTTCGATAAACCTTAACCAAGGGCGACGGGTATTGAACGGATGAATGAGTGTTTTCCACAGGTAGCAGTCAACCTGTTTATAGGTTTCGATTTTATTCGCTCTGGCATCTAAGGATAAGCGAGGGTCTGCCGTGTAGGCAGAGAGGGCGCTGTAGCGCAGTGAAAAAAATCGAGTGGCGCCGCGTTTTGCTAATTGTTCTGCAATAAAATGCACGCCAGCTTTACGCGGCGATCGATAGTCGTGCGCGGAAAGTAATAGAAAGTTATTTTCCTTTTCTGAGGAACGCCGCGTTGATTTATTGTTACTGACGCTCACTGTATTACCTCGCCGCTTATTGTCGACTGAATTATTCATTGGTTATCGGCTGCAGGCGTGATCAACATGTCCGATGGTTTCGTCGGGCTTTTCCCCATGTGAGCTTGGGCAAAATATTTTTTTAACACTCGCCATTGCGCTGAAGGTTGTTCGTCGTTGGTATTGATGGCCAGAGGGTAGCTGCCCCACCAACGGCCCGCCGCCCAATAACTCCAACCTTTCCACATATTCTCTTTGGTGAGATTTAAAAATCGTTCGAGAACCACTAAACACTCCGCGGTTGCTGGCACGCCAAACTCCCCCAAAAAAAGCCGCTGCTTATTCTGTTGAGCCCAGGCACTAATGCTCTGGAATTTTTTATTGAAAGTGTCTGCTGAAATGCAATCGCCATGAGTGCCGGAGTGGTCGGAATCGGCATACTGATGTACTTCAACGAATGTGCGCTTGAGTGGATCCTGTAGGTCTGCAAAAGCGTCAGCATTTGAAACGCCATCGCGCTTGTTGAACCAGTCATGTAACCCACTCCAATGACCGCCAGCGATAAAAACAACATTTGTTGATGCGGCGTTTCTTAAGGCAAGGAGCGTGCGCTTGGCAAGCTCTGCCCATTGCGCATTATCCATATAATTTGGTTCATTCATTAGCCCAAATGCCGTTGCATTTACATCGCTAAAAACTGCCGCTAAGCGCAGCCAGAGATCAACAAAAGCCGTTTGTAATTCAGGATTATTCTGCAACGGTTGGTTGTAATACTTTGCATAGTTGTGTACGTCAAGAATCACGCAAAGGCCGTTTTTATGTGCATCAGTAACGGTTTCTTGCAGCCGTTTTAATTCCTCGAGGGCAAGCGGGCCACCGGGGTGTGTTTGAATTCGCTCCCACCGAAATGGCAAGCGTATGACATTGGCACCTTGACGTGCGATAAAGCGCAATTCTTTTTCATCGGGATAGACATAATCTTTATTGGGCTCGCCCGGTAGCTTGCTCGAATTAAATTCGGCCCCCGCGAGATTGACACCCGTTAGACGCTGATCAGTAAGGCAGGACCCGATCACTGTGAGAGGCACGAAAAAAAATCCCACGCTAATAAAGGCGAGTATTTTTTTCAAATACCTTGCGGTTTTGTGTGAAAACCTATTCACGCGGCCTTGCCCCATTTTTCGTAGAGTGCCAA
>JAYWHF010000257.1:0-3919 GCA_043777855.1 Gammaproteobacteria bacterium
ATGAGTAAAACTGCATGTGAGCACTAAAATAGTGCAACAAATTTATACATGGCTCAGGCCGTAAAAACATCCACTTTTGAGGTTAGCAGAGAGGCGCGAATCTGCTTGAAAATCTCTACCCGTCCCATGCTCCCTATAACTTTCTAGCCAGTAAATACTGTAACGACTGAAAGCGTTTTAGCCGTTGTAGCCGTTGTAGCCGTTGTTAATGTGCGCTGAATAATTTTGCTCTAACTGTAGCGCGATAAGAAACGGGTGTCGTTGCCAGATTTTTTTTAAATAGGGTGGTGAAGAAGCTGGGATTTTGATAGCCAACTTTGTCGGCAATTTCAATGATTGATAGATTGCTCGTTTTCAACAGATCTTTTGCGATATTAATTCGCACCTCTTGCAAAAAAACTAACGGTGAAAGTCCGAGAGCGGCTTTAAAGCGGCGATTCAATGTGCGCGTACTCATACTGAACCTGTGTGCCAATTGCGACATGACTATTTCACGATAGTAGTTATCCTGTAACCAGATTTGGATTTGCGTGATTTCTTCATCGGGATGGCGGCTGTGTTCTTGTTCAAAAAAGCCGCTTGTTTCATAGGCGCGACGAATTTCATGGGAAAAATGACGTTCAACTTGATTGGCAATTTCTTTGTTAAATAATCGTTGAATAAAATGCACGGTTAAATCGGCGAGTGAGTTAACACTGGCCGCGCAATAGAGGTTTCCGGCCTGCGTAATAAAATATTGGCGCTTTAGTTGCACTTGCGGGTAGTCTTTTTGAAATTGATCAAAGTAATGCCAATGCGTAGTCGCTGCCTTTCCATTCAGTAATTCTGCTTCGGCCATAAAGCAACAGCCGGTTCCTACTGCACAGATGATCGCTCCGTTTTGATATTCCTGCCTCAGCCAGTCCAGCAACGCCGTATTTTTTTGAATTATTGGCCGCGGGTTTCGCCATAAACCCGGTATATAAATGATTTTATTGTTATGGGCATCGCTTACTTTCATGTCAGGTTGCCAACGTAAGCTGGAGCGAGTCATTACGCTTTCTCCGCTCAGGCTTGCTGTGCGTAAATTGATGTTAGGGCTGGCTTTTTGCGTCACTGTCGCCGCGCTTTTTGCCGCAAGTAACATTTCTGACGGAAGCGTCGAGCTGGTTGCCAGCATGTTATCTAACAGTAAAAACGTAATATTCGTGGGTGATGTTGGGGTGTTTATCATGGCGCCTCCTGTATTATGGCTAAAATACCATGTAATTTGGCCGATACGAGAAAGACTTTAGTCTTGTTTGCTCATAGACTGCTGATTGTCTTCTTAATCTGGTCTTATATATGTCACAACCGTCCACGTCTCAACCATCTAACTCTCAACCATCTACGTCACAACCGTCGATAGCGCGCTTACCCATTATCGTAGGCTTTGGGGGGTTTAATGCCGCAGGTCGCGGTTCAGGGCATCATGCCTACTGTCGGATGGTCATCGAAAGCTTGCCCAGCAAAGACCGTCAAGAAACGCTGGCGGGCCTAGCGGTGATGATGGGGTTAGTAAGTTTTTTAGGAGGTAAATACAGTGATGAGGCTGGCCGCACCTTTACCCTTGCTCAGATTGAAACAGAGCTGGGTGACGCGATACTGAATGGCACATTAGTGCGGCGTATTGAGAAAACCTACTTTGATGTAGATTCAACCCCGTGGCAAAAATCAGCGTCTTTGGGCGGGGAGGGGCCTCTGAGTTTTGTGTTGCGGGGTCGAGAACTGCCTGAGCCGGTACCGCGTGATTGGTGTGTGGAGGATGTTGACGGTGATCTTGTGCGCGTCACTCTGCTGGGCACCGTTAGTGTTAAGTTTGATAGTTGCCGCGAGTTGCCGGTTAAGTCGGCCGGACAGCTTCCCAGTGGGTTTAACCCCGGCGCGCTCTATAAATCACATTTTCATCCTCGCGCTATCCAGTTGGCGGTGGTGGGTGCCTCCGATGCGATTCAATCGATTGGTATAGATTGGCAAACGATTGCGGATGCTGTTAAGCCTGATCAAATTGGTGTTTATGCAAGCAACGTGATGAGTCAAATGGACGAGTTTGGTTTTGGCGGTTTATTGCAGGCGCGCCTGAAAGGGGAAAGAGTGAGTGCTAAGCAATGCCCATTGGGTTTAAGCACCATGCCTGCCGATTTTGTGAATGCCTACATTTTGGGTAGCGTGGGTCACACGGGCGCTACCGTCGGCGCCTGCGCGTCTTTCCTGTATAACTTGCGGGCCGCGATTGAGGATATTAGCAGCGGTAAATGTCGAGTCGCTGTGGTGGGTAATGCGGAAGCTCCCATTCTTCCAGAAATTATCGATGGGTACGCCACTATGGGCGCTTTGGCGAGTGAAGAAAAACTGAAAAAATTAGACGATACCGACATCGCCGACGCGCGTCGAGCCAGTCGGCCCTTTGGTGAGAACGCGGGTTTCACTATGGCTGAAGCGACGCAGTATGTGGTGATAATGGATGATGCGCTGGTCATGGAGTTAGGCGCCGACATACACGGTGCTGTGAGTGATGTATTTATTAATGCGGATGGTTTTAAGAAATCTATCTCTGCCCCGGGCCCCGGCAACTTTATTACTATGGCGAAAGCCGTTGCGGCGGCGCGGGCTATTTTAGGTGATGAATCGATTCGCGAGCGATCTATGATTCAGGCTCATGGATCCAGCACGCCGCAAAACCGTGTTACTGAATCACATATTTTTGATGAAATTGCGCGGGTTTTTGGTATAGAGCATTGGCCGGTGTCTGCGGTTAAGGCCTACGTTGGCCATTCCTTGTCAGCGGCAAGTGGCGAACAGCTCATAGCATCTCTAGGGGTGTTTAAATACGGTTTAATCCCCGGAATAAAGACCATTGATAAAGTTGCTGATGACGTATTTGCCGCGCGCTTGCAGATTTCAACAACGGATATTGACCGGAAAAATAAACCGCTCGATGTGGCATTCTTGAACTCAAAAGGGTTTGGCGGTAACAACGCAACAGCAAGTGTAATGGCCCCGCATATTGTGGAGTCAATGCTAGCAAAGCGTTACGGTGCGGAGGCGTTCGCGCTTTACACTGAGCGCCGCAAAAATGCGATAGCTCAAGCCGCGGCCTATGATCAACAAGCCTCCCAAGGTAACTTTTCGACTATTTATCATTTTGGTGAAGGGCTTATCGACGAGGACCAAATCACTATTTCTCAAACTCAGGTTACGCTGCCAGGGTTCGCCCAGCCGATAGATTTGATAACGACAAATCGTTTTGCGGATATGTGTTAACTACTGACTACCGATTAATTTATTTAAATGGATTCGTGCGTTTTGCATGTGTGTAAAGCCAGTTTTCTCTGGCAGTCTATTGCGCCTATTATAAAAAAACCCGGCAATGCCGGGTTTTTTCGAACACAAACTAGTTATTAAAAGTTGATAGTAAAACCTTCCCAAAAGCTCGCAGCAGTACGATCAACCATAACAGCTCCATCGGTAGATAAACCGCCACCATTGATGGCAGAAGCGTAGAAGCCACTATTTGTCCGTAAGTTTACAACCGAACCATTGGTAATTTGTCCACCACCCGCTTTGCTAATTGTAAAGGTTTCCCAAAGACCGGCAACCGTACGATTAGCGCGCAGAATACTCCCCGCTCCACCACCAAGGTCTGCTGAGAAATACCAGTTCAATCCGGTTTTCAGATAAATCTGATCGCCACTATTTAGCGCACCGCCATTGATATCCACAACATTAAGGCGTTCCCAGTCACCGACGGCGGTGCGCTGAGTATCGACAGTACCGCCGCCATTTAAGGCCGCACTCAGGTAGTTGGCATTGTTGAAGGTTTTAAACGATGCGACTAATGACCCACCGGTGGGAGCGCTTGCACCCACTTGGCAGGTTTTAGCGGTGCCTTGTATTGGAT
>JAYWHF010000258.1:0-3914 GCA_043777855.1 Gammaproteobacteria bacterium
TTTGGCGACGTGTTCGGCGATATTTTTGGCGGTAGTGGCCGTGGCCGCGGTGGACCAAGTCGTGGTTCCGACCTGCGGTATAACCTCGACTTAAGTTTAGAAGAAGCGGTAAAGGGCACCAGTACGCAAATCAAAGTGCCGACACTGGTAAGTTGTAAAATATGCAGTGGCTCAGGTGCAAAAGCCGGCAGTAAACCGACTACGTGTACGACCTGCGGCGGCCACGGCCAAGTCCGCATGCAACAAGGTTTTTTCTCGGTGCAGCAAACCTGTCCAACGTGTCGTGGGCGGGGCACCATTATTTCTGACCCCTGTAAGCCTTGTCGCGGCCAAGGTCGTACTGAAGAAACAAAAACACTCGCCGTAAAAGTTCCCGCTGGCGTGGATACGGGTGATCGCATTCGTCTTACCGGTGAAGGTGAAGCGGGTGCGGACGGAGGTCCGGCAGGCGATTTGTATGTGCAAGTGAATGTTCGCGAACACAGCATCTTTAAGCGTGAAGGCGCCGATCTCTATTGTGAAGTACCCATGGATTTTGTCGACGCTGCACTCGGCGGCGAGCTCGAAGTGCCGACTTTAGATGGTCGCGTAAATTTAAAAGTTCCGCCAGAGACGCAAACCGGAAAACTCTTTAAGCTGCGCGGTAAAGGCGTAACCCCGGTGCGAGGAGGTGCTCAGGGTGACTTGTTATGTAGGGTTGTTGTCGAGACGCCAGTAAACCTTACCAGTAAACAAAAAGAGTTGTTGCGAGACTTTCAGGCGACCATGAAAGGCGGAAAGTATTCGCCTAAACAATCGCGATGGTTTGAAGGCGTTAAGAAATTTCTAAAAGATTAAGCACAATGGGTCGATTCGAAAGTGTCGGCCCATTTTTTTAGTTTTTTGGCAGCGCCTCCGCGAAAAAAACTTTCTAACGCACCGTCACTTCACAATGCCTCAGCCATGACCCAAACAACACACTCGATACTCAAACACGTTTTTGGTTACCACGAATTTCGTGGGCCGCAGGAATGCGTTATCAATGCCTTAGTGGCGGGCGAGGATGCGCTGGTATTGATGCCGACAGGCGGCGGTAAATCGCTGTGCTATCAAATTCCTTCCTTATTGCGTGAAGGCACGGGCGTTATTGTTTCCCCGCTAATCGCTTTGATGCAAGATCAGGTAAGCGCCTTGCATGAGTTGGGCGTGCGCGCGGGGTTTTTGAACTCATCACTCAGTGCCCAAGAGGTATGGCAAACTGAATTAGCATTGCAAAACGGTGAGCTGGATTTACTATATGTGGCGCCGGAGCGTTTGATTCAAGCGCGGACATTAGCATTGTTACAGAAGGTCAAAATTGCCTTGTTTGCCATCGATGAGGCGCATTGCGTTTCTCAGTGGGGGCATGATTTTCGCGCTGATTATTTAAAACTGGATATGTTGCAGCGCGTATTTCCAAACGTACCACGCATTGCCCTAACGGCGACTGCAGATGTGCGCACGCGCGATGAAATTATACTGCGCTTGCAATTGCAAAACGCTCAGCAATTTATTACTGGCTTTGATCGGCCGAATATTCAATATCGCATTCAGCAAAAAAACAATCCCAAAGCGCAGCTGTTGCGATTTTTACGCGAAGAGCACAATACGCATTCTGGCATTGTGTATTGTTTGTCGCGCAATAAAGTAGAACAAACTGCTGAGTGGCTCTGCGGGGAGGGGTTTAATGCATTGCCCTATCATGCGGGCTTATCGGGGCAGGTTCGGCAAAAAAATCAAAGCCGTTTTTTGCGCGATGATCAAATCATTATGGTGGCAACTATAGCGTTTGGTATGGGTATTGATAAGCCGGATGTCCGTTTTGTTGCGCATGTAGATTTACCCAAAAGCATCGAGGCTTACTATCAGGAAACTGGGCGTGCGGGGCGCGATGGCGAAGCATCTACCACTCTGTTGTTATACGGATTGGAGGATGTTGTAAAGCTACGGCAAATGATGACCAGCTCTGAAGGCAACGAAGAATTTAAACGTAATGAGCAACAACGTTTAAACGCGATGTTGGGCTTGTGTGAAATCACGACCTGCCGCCGCCAAACGTTATTGCGTTATTTTGGCGATAACCTTTTGCAGCCGTGCGGTAATTGCGATAGTTGTTTGACGCCTCCAGAGACATGGGATGCCACCGAGGCTGTGCGCATGGCATTATCCTGTGTATATCGCACCGGCCAGCGGTTTGGTGCGGGCCATGTGATTGATGTATTGCGCGGTAGCAGTAATGAGAAAATAAATTCTTTCGGTCATCATTCATTGTCGACCTATGGCATTGGTAAGCACTTAAGTGCCGACGAATGGCGTTCCATATTTCGACAGCTAGTGGCTCGCGGTTTGTTGGATGTGGACACCAATGGTTTTGGCGGTTTGTTATTGAATGATGTGTGCCGCGGCATTTTGCGCGGAGAAGAAAAAATTCAATTGCGCCGTGACATCAAAACGGCGGCGAGTAACGTTGCGAAGAAACAAGGTGTTGCAGTGGATGCTGAAGATCAACCTTTGTGGAACGCGTTGCGTGTTTGCCGTAAACGTCTTGCAGAAGAGCATGGCGTTCCACCTTACGTGATTTTTCACGACGCCACATTGCGTGAAATGCTTGAGCGCCGGCCTACGACTGCAGCTGGGCTGCTGTTAATCACGGGTGTTGGCGACAGTAAGCTGAAACGTTTTGGCGATGAATTTTTAGCCGTGATTCGGGAGAGTGAATATGCAGAGTGAATATGGAGGGTAAATATTGGGAGTAACGTCGCAAGAAAAAACCCGACAGGAGTCGGGTTTTTTTAAACAACATGTAAACCAAGGTTAATAATGTAAATTAACGAGCTTGCTTTTTAGTTACGTCGGTAGAAACAGCACCTACTACGCGGCGATTCTCCTCACGACCTACAGCTGTTTTGTTATCAGCAGCTGGCTTGGCTTCACCAAAACCAATAGCCTTAACACGATCAGCACCTATGCTGAATTTGTTAATCAACACTTGCTTCACCGCTTCAGCACGGCTTTGTGACAAGGTTTGATTGTAGGCATCTGATCCTTGGCTATCAGTATGGCCTTCAACAGTTACAACGGTATTAGCGTATTGATTCATAAACTTGGCAAGATTGCCTATGTCTTCCAAATACTGATCTTTAACAATAGATTTTGCGGTATCAAACTTAACCGCAAGTTTGATCGCAACACTTTCAGTCAATTCCATTGGGCAGCCAACAGCGTCGACTTTGTACTGCGCTGGGGTATCAGGGCATTTGTCTTTAGAGTCAAATACACCGTCGCCATCGCTATCAATATCTTTTACAACAACTGGCGCTACCGCTTTGACCATGGGTGCCGCTTTAACGGGCGTAGCGCCGAATAAGTAGCTGATGCCGGCAGTCAAGGTCAGGTCAGTGTAATCTTCATCCAAGCTGTTGAACGCGCGAATGTCTGTGCGGAATTCCCAGTTGTCGGCCAATCTACGCTTTAGGCCTACGCCCAAGTTTAAAAGAGTGTCACGCGCAGAATCTGAGCTGTCTACGGTGCGCTTGTGATCGCCTAAACCAAAGGCAAGGTAAGGTTTCCAAGCACTAGCGGTTTCAATGTTATAGAGCGCATCTAAGCGAAGTTGCTCGCCTTCTAGATCAGTTTTTGAGTCTTCGAGTTCTGTGTTGTAACGGCTACCGACGGCTTCTAAGGTCCAACGATCGTTAATCACATAACCCAATCCTAGGTTAACAATGGCGCTGTCTTCGATTGGATCACCGAAAAATATGCCACCAGCACCCGCAGTTGCTTCAAATTTGTGATCGTCCGCTATTACGCCAGTAGAAACTAAGGTGGCAATGACGGCTGATAAAAGTGTTTTGTGTGTGTTTCTCATAATGTAACTCCAAGATACTTCGGTTATA
>JAYWHF010000259.1:0-11065 GCA_043777855.1 Gammaproteobacteria bacterium
TGTGTTGAAGAATGTGGCTAAAAATACCACGGAAGTTAGCGCTGACTATCAATACAATGATGCTGATTTCAATTCGTCTAATATGATTTTTACAGTGCCCTTGGCCGCCATGGGGTTGAAGAATGATGTTGCACTATCGTTCACGGTTACAGCTATCGACGCCGGAGATACTGGCCTTAAAACGGATCGGCTGGGACCTATGAGTTTTAATCCAGCCAAGCCAAAGTTTATTGGCACAGGCTTGCCGATTACGGGGGTGCCTGCGTTTGGTTCGTCGACACTGAAGACCGCTAAGGGGGCGGGATACACCCTAAAATCGTCACAGACCGGGTTGTTGCTTATGTATCGCAATCAAAATTCAGTGCGCGAGAGTGATGTTATTAAACTTAAGTGATGTTGATGTACTGAATAAAAAAAGGCTGCTAACGTTGCAGCCTTTTTTTATTTAAGCGAATACCATTCACTGGCTCGCATACAAAGGTTTTAAATCATCTGGTGCGCTCCTATTTTTCTTTTCTTTTTTGTACTCACGCAAGAGTGTCAGGATACCTTTAGCATCCCATTCGGTGGTTGCGTGGTTGCTGTAAAGTAAAGTGTCAAGCTGCTGGAGCGCTAAGGTCAATTTTTCGTTCATCGCCAGTTTGGCGATGTCATCCAGCGTATGAATTTGTTGTGTGGGCCAGTGAAATTTTGCCCATTTCAATACGGCTTTTCTAAAAGCGGTCGCGTCCTCACTAGCGGCCGCATGTTTCAAAATATCCCACATATTACTTTCGGTCTCTGATAATTTTGTGTACTCAGCCTCTTGTTCTGCGTGCAATTTTTTTAAACGCATTTTGAGCTGTAAGGAATAAACGGTTAAGGCCACTGATAAAAGTGCAAAGAAAATACTTGAAGCCCATAGCCATGGACTACCCCCATTTGATGGTTGAATGCTTGGTAGAGGCGCCGTTATGGTGTTTGTCACTGAGTTGGCCGCAGAAGCGTTTTGAATTTGCGGTGGTTGTAGTGTTAGCGCATCACCATCAACGTGAATAGTTTTTTCGGGTAGGCTTGCTGTTTTTAGCGTTTGAGTATTGTTATCCCACCAATCAACATTAATTGCTGGGAGAATAAAGTCCCCGCTGCGATTGGGTACTATAGCTACGGTCTCTACTCGCAAACCCTGAACACCTTGGGCACTTTTGTTATCTTTTGTTTGGGCTTGATCTGGGTAGAAGGTTAAACCATCAGTGTTGCGTGAATCTATGGGCGCGATTTGCCCACCAGTTAATCCATCGGCGGTAATGGTGATAGTTCGCGTAACGGGTTCGCCAACTTTTAAATTTGCAACACCGCTGCTCCAATTTTCACTCAGCGTTAGTTGATTAGCGGGTTGCCAGTTTCTGTTAGCCATTTGATCGGGGACCGGTGAAACCGTTATACGTTGTTCTTCCGTGCGCAACCGTAAAACTTTATTGCGCGACCGGCCAAACGGATCGCCCCAGCCGTTGCGTGAATTATCTATCGCAACGTTATACCCTAGGCTGGGAATAATAAGCTCTCCACTTTCTTGTGGGAAAATGGCAAAACTAGTTTCAACCACGAGATGAGGTTTACCGTTGATAGTGGTTTGATACTGCTGTTGATCCAGATTAACGACCAAAGCATTTTTTAGCTCCAGTGGTTGCATTTCCGCTTGACTCAAATTGACTTCAGTAATTAGTTTAATTTTTGCCAACATTTGTTCCTGCACAAATACTGATTTTTTGCTCGCTTCGAAGGTAACGTATACCTGTTCGTTACTGTCAGTTTGTGTTTGGCTTTGCTGGGCGACGGTAATTTCAATGGCATCGCTTACGGCATTGTCTACATTAAATGATGGAATGAGCAGAGTTCCGGCACGCTTGGGCGCGAGCGTTATATGCCAATCAGTACTGGATTCCGTGGTGCCATTGATCATTCGAATGGATGAGCTGCGCGAGGTGCTTAATACATCAAAGTCATTTTTAAGCGCTGAGAAATCGGGTGTGTCTTTGGTTTGATCATCAGCGGTGACAATGAGCGTTAGCGTTTCTTGTAAGGCTACATTGTTTCTATCGACGCTTGCGGTTAGCGTATTGGCTTGAGCCAGCGTTGCTAAGCTAGCCAATGCGAGCGTTTGTAAAATTCGATAAATTATCGACTTAGCCACAAGAATTTTATTGTCGAACTTAAATAGAGTCTTCATTTTTTTACCAGCGTTGATCGGCGTTATTTTTCGGTGCTTCAAATTCACCGTCGGCTTTCTTTTGACGATTTTGTAAATATTGATACTTGAATTTGTTCCGCAATAAACCACCAGGGTCGTCGGGTACTCGGCGTAGCCACTGTTCAAGTGCCTGCTTTTGTTCTTCGGTTAAATTATTTTGACCCGCCACCGCTTGTTGATCTTTGTTCTCTTGATTTTTTTCGTTCTGTGACATTGAACTGTTTTGCTGCATCATTTTTTTATTGGCGTCGGACGCCGTTGCAGAAGAGCCTTGGCCTTGAGTGGCAGCGGAGGCTTGTTGATTTGCGGCGCTGGCTGCTTGTTGCTCAGTACTCTGTGCTGATGAATCTTGATGTTGTTTTTTATCCTGTTCTTCATTTTTTTGGTCTTGCTTTTCTTTTTCGTCCTGTGATGTTTTATTATCTTGCTGTTGATCTTTGGATTCTTTTGAATCTTGCTTATCTTTATTTTTATCTTGATCTTGCTTGTCCTGATTTTGTTTGTTCTTATCTTGATCTTTTTTATCAGAATCCTTCTGCTGTTCATTTTTATTCTGATCTTTCTGCTGTTGTAGAAGTTTTTCCACAAGCGCGCGATTCTTTTTAGCGTCTTCTGACCTTGCATCGTGTTTCAGCGCTTCGTCATAGGCTTTTATAGCATCGTCTAGCTGTCCCGCTTTTGCCAAGGCATTACCGCGATTGTAATGCCCTGACGCTGAATCATTTTTCGAAAAGCTCTCAGCTGCTGCTGCATAGTCGCCGGCGCGATATTGTGCGGAGGCTTTCCAGTCAGTGTTCTCGAACTGTTCGGCCGCTTTTTTTGCATCGCCGCCGTTTAGTGAGCGTTGCGCCTGTTGATCTTTGGTGAGCCAGAGATCTTTTACATTGAACGCGTAGGCTGGCGTAGGTGTTAGGCTTATTAATGGAACGCAAATTAATATGAGAATAAATCCGCGTCTAAAACTCAATAGCGCAATAGGCAATATAAGGAAAACCAACCAGTGCCCCTGATCAAACCATTGATCAAAGTCGCGTTCCAGTGTTGGTGTGTTTTTATCTGATATTTCTTCTTTGGGGAGTAAAGCATTGATGTCGCTGTCAGTGTTGGAAATGTTGCTGTAGCGACCAGTGACTTGTTGCGCCAATGTATTGAGGTCGTTGCTGTTAAGCGCAGTAGTAATGATGGCACCTTGATTGTCACGCAAAAAGCCACCGTTACCGCTGGCGATGGGTGCGGGTTGATTTGTACCTACGCCGAGAATATTAAGGCGAATTTTTTTATTGGATAGCAATTCACTAATCCTTGAAAAAGCGTCGGTGACTACACCATCTGTAATTAGTAATATATCGCCCTGCGTTGCGCCGGCGTCGTGCAAAAGCTTGATGCCGCGCTCTACGGCGGCTTCTGTGTTGCTACCTTGGAGCGGCATGATAGTAGGTGCTAGTGCGGGCAGTAAGCTAATAATGGTGGCGTTGTCGTCGCTGAGCGGCGTTACGGTATGTGCTTCGCCAGCGTAAACTACCAGTGCGGTTTGGCCATCCTTACGCTCACGCAAAATATCTGAAATCTTTAAGCGCGCGCGCACCAAGCGCGATGGTTTTACATCCTCACTTAACATGGATATTGATAGGTCGAGCAGTATCACCAGTGCATGTTGATTTTTTTCTACCGGAGTAGGGCGTTTAACCCAGCTCGGGCCGGCCAAGGCTAAGGCGCTTATTAGCCAAGCGATAATTAAACCCCACAGCAAGGATTTTTTTGTAGTAACGGTTTTTCCATCCAATAAAAAAGGGAGGAGTTCTGGCGCAATAAGTTGTTGCCATTGGTGGGCTTGTCGTTTTAGTCTCCACAACAATATGGTGAGTGCTGCCGCTGGAATCAGTGCGAGTAACCACCAAGGCCGCAGCCAATGGAATTGGGTATTTATTAATGCGAGCTGTTCTTGCAAAAAAATCATTGCACAACTCCTTTCGTCGATGACGCAGAAGGCGGAGAATACTTATTTTTTTCAGCCGCTAGTTTGCGATTTTTTAGAATATTTTTCGCAGCCCATGCAAAACTAATGAATAGCGCGAGCGCCAATGGCCAATAAAATAGATCTTTTACTGGACGAAATTTCTCTTGTTCGGATTCGATGGGCTCTAACCGATTCAGTTCTGAGTGAATCTCGTTTAACTCTTCAATACTGCGTGCGCGGAAGTATTTTCCACCGGTTTTCTCTGCTATGCCTTGCATGGTGGGTTCATCTAAATCTTGTGATGGGTTGACTTTGCGCGCTCCAAAAAAGCCGTTGTCGACAATCATTTCATCTGCACCAAAACCTATGGTGTAAATTTTTACGTGTTCTTGTTGTGCCAATTCTGCAGCGCGTAGGGGTTGGAGCTCTCCAGCAGTATTTGCACCGTCGGTGAGTAACACGAGTACGCGCTGTGCATCGGGGCGCGCACGCAAACGTTTTACGGCCAAACCTATCGCATCGCCAATGGATGTATTTTCTCCCGCAAAACCAATTTCCGTTTCACGTAATAACGTGTTAACGGTTTGTAAATCATAAGTAAGCGGCGCTTGCAAATAGGCTTGAGTTCCAAATAAAACCAAACCCAAGCGATCACTTTTACGTGTTTCGACAAAGTTACCCACAACTTTTTTTACCGCTGTCAGGCGGTTAATGGGCTGCCCTTGGTCTTTCATATCCTCAATTTTCATGCTGCCAGAAATATCGACCGCAATTAATAAATCGCGCCCGCTATTTGGCATGCTAATGGGTTCGCCAGTCCACTGAGGCTTAGCCGCGGCCAGTAAAATACACAGCCATATCGCCCACAAGCTTAGGTTACTGCTACGATTTTTTAGGCCAATTTTACGGCTGTGAATTTGTATGTGTTCTACGCGATTAAAAAAAGGAACACGTAGCGCGGCTTCCTCTTTTTTTTGCGCCGGTATTAACAGGACTAAAAAAGGTAAGGGCGCAAGAATAAGCAACCAAGGCCATTGTATTTCAAGCATTTTGCTGAGACTCCTTTTCTGTGGTTGCCGGTTTCTTACTCTTTTTATTGGAGTTAGTTCTCTTTTGCCATTGATTACGATGTTGCTGGATCCAGGATTCAACCAATTTATGCAGCTCGTGCCGTTCAAACTCAGGATTTTTTTGGTAAGGGCCGATGAGTAGCGCCCGGCCTACACCGTTGCTAAATCCCATGCTGGACTTTGCTTGTTGAGCATCTAGCCACTGCAGCCAGTCTTCACCTTTTAGGCTTGCATTGAATTGGTCACCGCATCCACTCAGTGCAGTGCGGCGCAATAGAATACTGACCGCTTGTAAATATTCTGCATTTTTTTCCGTCGTGAATTGCATTTGAATATTCCGTAATTCAGTGAGCGCTGACTTACGATATGCATTGCGAAATTTTTTACGCCGGAGGATATAAACAACACTGCCAACCACTGCAATAATCGCCAGTGATAGCAACCACCAGCCCCATGCAGGCGGCCAAAAGCCAACGGCATCGGGTAGATGAATATCCTTCAAATGTGCCAAGGGGTCTTGGGGCGACATAGCTAATGGTTGATTCATAAGAATTATTTTTTCGCTGTAAATCGTTCGCGCAGGGCATGCTGAACATTGTCGGTTGTGGCATAGCTCATTAGGGTAATGCCCAAGCGTTTGCTGCTTAGAATAACCTCATCCAAGCGCTCGGTGTAGGCTGTGTTATAGGCTTGCTGAAAAGCATTTTCATCAGTCGGTAATTGTAAGCGCGCTTGCCCATTACTCACGGTTAAACGAGTGTTACTTGTTAAGTGTTTTTCTAGCGGATCATAAACATGAATTAATGTCACGTCAGTATGGCGTGCCAGTTCAAATAGCTGTTGTTCGCATTCCTTGTTGTGGTCATGGAAATCGCTGATGATAAATAAAGCACAACCGGGTTTCGCAATGCGGCGCGCATCCTTTAATAGCTCACGCAGATTTTTGGTATTGGGTGGCGTTATTGGAGAACGCAGTTGCTGATTAAAGTCCCTTAAGTGATGCAGTAGTTCTAATACGGCGTGCTTGCTGCGACGCGGCCGAATATCGCGCTGCTGCGTATCACCAAAAATCAGGCCGCCAACTCTATCACCGTTACTCAGTGCGGCCCACGCCAGATTTGCTGCTATATGCGCGGCAAGAACGGATTTAAAGCACTGTTGGCTGCCAAAAAAAAGTGGTGAGCGTTGATCCACCAAAATGAAAACAGGCCGCTCGCGCTCTTCACGGTAAACCTTGGTGTGAGGTATTTGAGTACGAGCCGTCACCCGCCAATCAATACTGCGTATGTCGTCACCTGCTTGATAAAGCCGCACCTCTTCGAAGTCCATTCCTCGGCCACGAAAGCGCGTACGGTCGCCGCCGTTGAGTAAACTTTTAACCGGGCGGGGCACAAATAAACGCAAGTCTTGCGCCGCAAAACGTACACGCAATAGGCTTGCCAGATCAACATAAGCACCCTTTGGGTTAAGGCTCTCCAGTGTTGAACTCGCGTGCGCCTTGTTTGTACTTGTGTGAGTAAATTGGCTGTTATTGAGTAGGCTCATTGCGGATTTCTCATTCTACTTTCCACTTTCCACTTTTCACATCGCACTTTTTACACGCTATTTTCCGCATGCTATTTTCCTCATGATGCTTTCCAGATAATTTTTTCATCGAGCCGCCTTCCCTTTGGCGGGTTAGGCCACGGGAACAGCGGCGAGAAGTTTATCGATGACCTGATCACTGTAAATACCGTTAGCTTCAGCTTCGAAGCTGAGAATCAAACGGTGGCGTAAACAATCGTGAATAACAGCTTGCACATCGTCTGGGCTCACAAAGTCTTTTCCGCGCAGCCAAGCGTGCGCACGTGCGCAGCGGTCTATAGCAATGGTGCCGCGCGGGCTTGCACCGTATTCCAATAGTTGCCCAAGATCTTGACTGTATTGGAGCGGGCGCCGCGAGGCATTAATAAGTTGAACGATGTACTCTTCAACGCTATCTGCCATATGCAAACTTAGAACTTCTTGGCGCGCAGCGAAGAGAGTGGCTTGCGAAAGGCTCGCCGGTGGCGGGCTTGTGACTGCGGCGGCTTCATTGCGCACCAGTTGCAAAATTCTTCGCTCGGCAGCGACGTCTGGGTAGCCTACTTTTACGTGAATTAAGAAACGATCGAGTTGGGCTTCTGGTAAAGGGTAGGTGCCTTCTTGTTCGATGGGGTTCTGCGTCGCCATGACCATAAATAATGGCGGCAGTGGATAGGTTTTGCTGCCAACGCTGACTTGGCGTTCGGCCATGGCCTCCAAGAGCGCGGATTGGACTTTGGCAGGGGCCCGATTAATCTCGTCGGCCAATACTAGGTTGTGAAATATAGGGCCAGCTTGAAATTCGAATGTACCTTGTTGGGGGCGATAGATGTCAGTACCCGTGACATCTGCCGGAAGTAAATCAGGGGTAAATTGAATTCGGTGGAAGTCGCCCTCGATAGCGTGTGCGAGCGTTTTGATGGCTTTGGTTTTTGCAAGGCCTGGAGCTCCTTCTACCAACAAATGGCCGTCGGCGAGGAGCGCAATGAGTAGGCGTTCAACCAGCTGCTCCTGACCAATAATTTGGTCGTTAAGCCATAGGTTCAGTGCCTGAATTTGCTGAAGTGTACTCATAAATAAGCTTGCCTTTTATTAATTTGTTAATTTGTTAACTCGTTAGTTCGTTAAGTAGTTACTAACTGGTCATTTGATTTAAAACGCGCCGTAAATACTTCCGTGTAGACTCGAATCGGCATCCATGCCTCATACGGTTTTAAAGTGAAGAGTATTCTTTATTTGTGCCCTGCTAGTAAGTAGTTAATAAGTAGTTAAATTGTAAGATCATTAAACGTAACGCCATTGTTATCGACTTGAGGCGGCAGTTCAATGTTGCGGTAATCTAAAGGGCTCGCATCCATCGGTGCTTGGCCGCGAATAGACCCCCATTTATGGGGTCGGTTCCTTGGTATTTCAACTTTTTGGTTGTTGTGAAATTGTTTTTTCCTTTCGCTGTAATTTAAGCTCATTTTATAAGCTAGGCTTATTTTACTTGCTCGGCTTCGGTCATAAATATAGCGCCAAAAAAGGGGTTTCAGGTGAAAAATACATTGATTTTAACGCATGAGCTAGCAGCTTTTTTACAAGAGCTGCGGCAATTCGCCAATGAAAAACTCAATACAGCAGAGTTGTCGGGCTTTATGCATTTTGCCGAACACTATTTTTCCCGCTACCCCATGGAAGACCTAGTTGGGCGACATCTAACCGATATGTTTGGCTGCGTATATCAGTGGTGGCGCTACCTCCATAAATTTGATGGCGAGACATCCAAGGTCACGTTGTTTAACCCTAAGCTGGATGTCGACGGTTGGGTTTGTCCGCACACCGTATTAGTGGTTTTACAGCGCGATATGCCGTTTCTGGTCGATACAATTCGGATCGAAATGAATCGACGAAATATCGCCATCCACGCCATCAAAAGCACTTTGCTAAAAGTTCAGCGAGACCCAAAAAATCAGTTAGTTAGATTGCTTGAGGTCGGCGAGGAAGAAAAAATTACGGGCAACGAAGCTTTTGTTTATGTAGAAATTAATTTATTAACGTCGGAGGATGAACTAAAAAATATCGCTCAAAGTGTATTGTCAGTATTAGCTGAGCTTGCGGCCGTGGTGCGCGATTTCCAGCCTATGCTGCAAGCCGCTCGCGCCGCGGAGCAGAATTTAAACAATGCTAAAGCATCTGTTGCGCACGCTAATGTTGCGGAAAGTCAGGCATTTCTCGCGTGGTTGTGTGACAACAGTTTTACCTTTTTAGGTTGTAGTGAATATGATTTTGGTGAACAGGATGGAAAAAAATATCTGCGTGAAAACGCGGAAAAGCGGCTGGGTATCTTCGCCCATAAAGGCGGGGCAGAAAATTATGCGGAGACCGATGATTTACACTCGGGTCTAGCTCGCTTTCACTTGGCCCCTCAGGTATTAACGTTTTCAAAATCATCCGTACGCTCACGAATCCATCGGCAGGCCTATTCGGATTACGTGGTGCTAAAACGTTTCGATCACAAGGGCGATGTTATTGGCGAAATGCGTTTTTTGGGGTTGTACACCTCCAGTGTTTACACCTCCAGCCCGTGCAAAATACCGCTGATTCGTCATAAAGTGAGCAATGTATTTGACCGCTCGGGTTTAAGCGCGCAGAGCCATGATGGTAAAAGCTTACAGCAGATTCTGGAAACCTTTCCGCGAGAAGAATTGTTTCTTAGCAATAGTTCAGAGCTTTATGAAACCGTATCGGGTGTTGCAAGAATTAATGAGCGCTATCAGGTTCGCTTATTTATGCGTCGCGACCCTTTCGGAAAATTTGTGAGTTGTCTCATCTATATTCCTCGTGATGTTTTTACCACGCAGCTGCGTCTGCGTATTCAAGCGCTTATCGGCGATGCTGTTCATGCAACTGAATGTGAGTTTACAACCTATTTTTCCGAGTCAATTTTGGCTCGTGTTTATGTAGTGTTCAAAGTTGATCAGCGGTTACCACTTGAATACGATCAGGCGAAATTGCAAAGCCGGATCCAAGAAATTAGCCGCTCTTGGGAGGATCATTTACAAACATCGCTGCTGGAATCCTACGGTGAGGAGAAGGCTATGCGAGTATTGGCGGATTATCGCGATGCCTTTTCATCATCTTACAAAGAACACTTTGAGTCTCGCACCGCGGTTCATGACATAAGTTCCATCGCAGAATTAAAAACCAAGAATGATATCGCGTTAAGTTTTTATCAACCGCCGGGCGCCGAGCCGCACGTCGTGAGATTTAAGATCTTTCGCAAAACAAAAACTATTGAGTTGTCCGACATAATTCCGGTATTAGAGCATTTAGGGCTACGCGTGTTGTCAGAGAACCCTTATTCCATTCAATCGCAAAGTCACGGTCTTATTTGGCTACATGATTTTCAGTTGAGCTATAACTTACCCAATATCATCGATGTACATCATGTTAAAGCGCTTTTTCAGGATGCATTTTCAGCTATCTGGCACAAAAAAACTGACAGTGATGCGTTTAATAAGCTCGTGCTTGGTGCTGAGCTTAGTTGGCGGGAGGTATTTGTCTTGCGTGCCTACGCAAGTTACATGCGCCAAACACTCTTTAATTTTAGTGACCAGTATATTGCGGGTGCGCTGGTTAATCATCGCGCCATCACACAGCAACTTATAGCATTGTTTAAACAAAAATTTAACCCGACGCTTTTTCAACATCTTCCTGAGAAGGAAGCCGAACTAAATATTCTTCGGGAAGATATTATTGCGAATTTAGATGCCGTTGAAAATTTAAATGAAGACAGAATCTTACGGCGATTTTTACTGCTTATCGACGGTAGTTTGCGCACCAACTTTTTTCAGAAAGCAGAGGGCGGAGCGGACAAAGATTATCTTTCTATAAAATTAAGCCCCCGCACAATTCCGGATATCCCAGAGCCTCGCCCACTTTTCGAAATAGTTGTTTACGCTTTGCGTATGGAGGGCGTGCATTTGCGTGGCGGAAAAGTGTCACGGGGCGGTTTGCGGTGGTCTGACCGCATGCAGGATTATCGAACTGAAGTCTTGGGCTTAGTAAAAGCACAGCAAGTTAAGAATGCAGTGATTGTGCCCAGCGGCGCTAAAGGCGGCTTTGTCTGTAAACAGCCGCCGCTCGACGGTGGTCGTGAAGCAGTGCAACAGGAAGCTATCGCTTGCTATAAAATTTTTATTCGAGGTTTGCTAGATCTAACCGATAACTTGCTCGACGGGAAGCTCGTTGCGCCTGTAAACG
>JAYWHF010000260.1:0-11053 GCA_043777855.1 Gammaproteobacteria bacterium
TACAGCGGGTTTTTTATTGGCAACAATCTGAAATTAGAGAGCCATTTCTTTTAGTTTTTTCAGTGGGCGTACTTTAACAGATGTGCTGGCTGGTTTAGCCTTGAACATAACTTCTTCGCCGCTGAAGGGATTAATACCTTTGCGTGCTTTGGTAGCGGGTTTCTTTACCGTGATTATTTTGAGTAAGCCTGGAAGAACAAATTCACCGACACCCTTCTTCTTAATATGTGCTTCGATAACGTTTGTTAACTCATCCAGTACAGTTTGGACCTGCTTTTTACTTAGCTCTGTCGCTTCAGAGATTTGAGCAAGCATTTGGGTTTTGTTTTGACGTTCTGCGATAGGTTTTATAGTGGCGGGTGTTGCTTTAACAACAGGTGCTTTTTTTGCTGGTGCGGCTTTGGCAGCAGGCGCTTTTTTCGCTGCTGGTTTAGCAGGAGCTTTTACGGCTGGTTTTGCAACGGCAGTTTTTTTGGCAACCATGGTGTGATTCCTTTGTAGAGTTGAATGAAAAATTTAAAATGAATGAAAGTAAATTATTGAGTGATTTTTTTGAGCTGATGTCTCGGTGCGAATATGATTATTCTATAGGATAACAGTTTAGCTGGTTGATCTAAAAATACAAACTCACTTCAAAAGCCCTGTTTTTATAGGTTTAAAACACCTACGTCAGAGTTTGGCGCTATATATAAAGGATTAAAATGAAATCGGCAACAGAAAATTACAATATTTCTCGAAGAATAGCGCTATTTTGTAACTTGCGTGAGAATTGTCCACGCAGAAAGTGCGAAATTGCACTGTAGAATATGGGTGAGGGTTTAGTGCTTGCGTGAAGCCTTAGATATGTAACCGCTGAATATCAGGCTCTGTTTCACCGTATTGCCACAGATAATTAAATGTTTCTCTGAGGTTTTTTACTTCTACTGCTGCATTGAAGTTAGCAAAGCCTTGATAAATCGCATCATCATTCTTATAAAGTAGGCCGTAGTTATCGCACAACATAAAGCCCATTTTTTTGTCATCTGGCTCAACTATCAGCTTACGTATGGCCATTTTGCTGGATAGACGTTGAGTCAGTTTAACCAGTTTATGACCGCCTTCGCGTATGAGTTTTGTATCTTTTATCAATATTTGAATTTCTACATTACGACTGCTGCGCGCAATGTGCGAGATGACCTCCACAAATTTCTCATTGTCAAATAGGTTCTCGTCTAGATCGTTGCTTAAAATCGCGACATGCCTGCGCACCTGCGCTAGAAGCTGTAAAGAAAAATCCTGAAAGTCTTCACAGTTTTCCAATAGAAATAAATCAGGGCTTGCAGTTGACTGTGTGCTCATGTCGTCTGTTGTCCGTTATTAAAACCGTTGTTCGGTAGGTACCACATTTCAATATGAGGTATTCCCGCATCCATAAAAACATCGCCGTGAATACAAAACCCTAATTTTTGGTAAAACCTGATACTGTTAGTTTGAGCATGCAGATAAATAGGGTGCGAGAGATCTTGCTCTCGGCAAGTATCGATAACGCGTTGGATTAAACGTGTTCCAATACCCTGCTTCCGATACTCTTTTATGATAGCGACTCGACCAATGCGAAATTTTTTTTGTTTTTCACTACTATCTGCGCTGCTATCTTCCCTGCGCTCATTTTCTTTGTGGCTTTCAGTGAGTAATCGCGCGCATCCGATAGATTTCTGTTCTGAGTTGCGCACGAGAAAATGAATAGCTGTTTCATCCTTGCCATCCCACTCATCTTCTTGGCTCACATTTTGTTCTTGTATGAACACTACATTACGCAACATGCTTAGCTCAGATTGCATGGCATGCCAGGTTACGGGTGTTATGTTGAGCAAGTTACTCATCAATTAAGAGACTTTCTTGATTGATTAATTGTGTTATTGCGGCGCGGTCAAATAGATCTTGCATCAGTGGTTTTAACATCGCCCAGTTAATTTCAGTTTCACGACAGATGAGCTCGGCCAAATTCTGGGAGCAGCCGATGGCATAGCCATCAGCAAACAGCTGTGTATCCTCCGCAGTGGTATGAAAGGCAAAGCGTGCCGCTGGATGACGCCATAAAATATGGCCTTCAGCAAGAGCGGCGTGCCAAACATCGCTGCTGACTTCATCTTCCGCTTCAAGTGAGTCACTGTCGTACTTTCGATCAGTCATGTGTTTTCCGAACCAATGAGCGACATTTTTTTCTGTGAAGTGCTGGTGCAAAATACGTTGTAATTGTGTTATCGCTTCGGGTGCTATTTCTCCCGAATTTTTTTGTAGTAACAAGTGTGGATCGGTAAAGCGCAGATCATTTGTGAGACTTGAGCTAATTTCTTGACTTAGCTCGGTTAAAATGTCGGCGTGACTCGGTGCTCTAAACCCGATGGAGTAGGTCATGCAGTCACCCTCTGCAACACCCCAGTGCGCTATGCCAGGAGGGATATAAAGCATATCGCCGAGCTCAAGTACCCATTCATGCTGCGTTTCAAAGTTCTGCAGTATATTGAGTGGAGTACCTTCAATTCGTGGTGAATCTACATCGCAAGCTTGACCAATTTTCCAGCGACGCTTCCCAAGGCCTTGTAATAAAAATACGTCGTAATAATCAAAGTGCGGTCCAACACTGCCTTGGTCTGGCGCGAAGCTAATCATAATATCGTCGAGTCGCCAGCTGGGAATAAAACGAAAGTGATCCAGCAGCTCGTTAACTTCTGGAACCCATTGATCTACCGCTTGTACTAATAAAGTCCAATGGGTCTCGGGCAATTTTGCAAAAGTTTTTTCAGTAAAAGGCCCATGTTGCAACTCCCAGGGTGTTACGCCTTTTTCTAGGATGAGTCGGGACTCAACATCGTCTTCGAGAGCGAGACCTGCAAGTTCATCACCGTCGATGGGCGATTCGAAGTTTGGGAATGCATTGCGAATTAATAATGGTTTTTTTTGCCAGTAGTCGCGCAAAAAAATATCAATTGGCATTTCACCCAAATGGGTAAGCGGAGTTGCCATGTTTAAATGCCTCGAGCCTGCTCAATTGCATTGCCAATATAATTTGCGGGTGTTAGATCTCGCATGGTTTGCTTGGCGTGTTCTGGGATATCTAAGGATTCCACAAATGTGGTTAAGACTTCTTTAGTAATTGTTTGGCCTCGAGTCAGCGCTTTTAATTTTTCATAAGGTTCTTCAACGTTATAGCGGCGCATGATTGTTTGAATAGGTTCCGCTAAAACTTCCCATGCGTTGTTTAAATCCTGCGCCAAGCGAGCGCGGTTGATTTCCAGTTTGCTCATGCCCTTTAGCGTTGATGCGTAAGCAATCATAACGTAGCCGAACCCGACGCCCATATTTCGTAACACGGTTGAGTCAGTTAGGTCGCGTTGAAAGCGAGATATAGGCAGCTTTTCTGCCAGATGGTTAAAGATTGCATTTGCGATTCCAAGGTTGCCTTCAGAATTCTCAAAATCAATTGGGTTAACTTTGTGTGGCATGGTGGATGAGCCTATTTCACCTTCAATGGTTCTTTGTTTGAAGTAGCCATAAGAAATGTAGCCCCAGATGTCGCGGTCGAAATCGATAACAATGGTATTAAAGCGCGCGATTGCATCAAACAATTCTGCTATGTAATCGTGAGGCTCAATTTGTGTTGTGTATGGGTTCCAATTCAGCCCTAAGCTTTCAACAAATATTTTTGCATTTGCCTGCCAGTCAACTTCTGGGTACGCGGAAAGATGTGCGTTGTAGTTGCCCACCGCGCCGTTAATTTTCCCGAGCAGTTCAACTTCTTTTATCATCTTTAATTGGCGCCGCAAGCGCGCCGCAACATTAGCCATTTCTTTACCAACAGTGGTTGGTGATGCGGTTTGACCGTGTGTTCTTGAAAGCATTGAATCTTCTGCATAGTCGTGCGCAAGTTTTACCACTCCATCGATAATGGCTTGCGCGTCTTCGACAAACACGTCGCGACCGGATTTAAGCATGAGCGCATGAGATAGGTTGTTAATGTCTTCGCTGGTGCAAGCGAAGTGTACAAATTCAATAACGGCTTCCAGTTCGGTGTTGCCAGCGAATTTATTTTTTAAAAAATACTCGACCGCTTTTACATCATGATTAGTGGTGCGTTCTATATCTTTAACTGCTTGGGCGTCAGCTTCGCTAAAATGTTCTACGATTGCATTTAGTTGTGCATTAGTTGCTGCGCTAAATGCGGTGACTTCAGGTATGCCGGTGTGAGAACTGAGTTGTTGCAGCCAACGCACTTCCACTTCTACGCGATAGCGAATTAAACCGAATTCACTAAAAATTTTTCGCAGAGAAATAGTTTTACTGCCATAGCGCCCATCGATAGGGGAGATGGCATTCAGGGGTGAGAGTGTGTTAAAGCCGTCATTCGAGGTGTTGACCATGCAGAGGGACTCAGCTAAGTAAAAGAGTGATAGGAGAAAATGGTGAAGCGCAAAACAATAGAAACAATAGAAACAATAGAAACTATAAAAACAATAAAAACAATAAAAAACAATAAAAACAATAAAAGGATGGTCATGGTAGCAAAAAATACTTAATTTTTCAGGCGCTTTTTTCAAATTAATGCGTTGTGGCGCGGAGCAACTCATCTATACATAGGACAATGGCTTTGCGTTGTAACAACAGTTGCCAACGATTGCCGCCCACTTGCCGCCACAGCATCGTAGCGCGAATCGCCGCCAACAGGAGTGCGCGAATTTGATGAGCAATACGCGCTTGTGATAGATAACTTTGATCCCCCATGACCTGGATGCGAAAACGAAAAGTGCTGATTGTGCTGCTATAAAGATCCCCCAAGTTACTAATCACATTTTCATGCGTGGATGAAAAATGTTCTGCCTGTTGTGCAGCTTGTTCAAGACGGTTCCCCAGTAATTTCAGCATGGCCTTATCGCTAGCGAGTTTTTTTTGTAGATGCAAAGCGCCTAAAGAATAGCGCACGGGGTCTTGGTGTTTGTGTTGGCCACGAAATATATCGCGCAAGACTTCCAGCCCTAACCGCAGATTCTGCGGGTTACCGCCATAGACTGCCAAAGTGCTTGAGGGGTTTAGGTCTAGCAGGCTTTCTATACTGCATTTATAAGCATCGGCTTGTACATAGCCAGTTTTGGCAATTTGTTCGACTAGAACGGCTGCTTGAACGATCCCTGCCAAGGCAATGGTGATTTCTTTTAAGTCTTTACTCACGTGAAAATCTCTGTGTTTAAGTGTCAGCTATTAAATGTTATCAGTGCTTTCAATTACGGCTCCGCCCAGACAAATATCACCTTGGTAAAATACGACAGATTGTCCTGGTGTTATTGCCCGCTGAGGTTGAGTGAACGACACCTCAAGTTTCCCACCTGGTAAGGCGCTAACGCGACAATCCTGATCATGTTGACGATATCGATTTTTGGCGGTGCAGTTGATGCTATGTGAGGGCAGCGTTTCAGTATTTAAAGGGAATCCATTAATCCAGTGGGCTTGTTGAGCAATTAAATGATTGGTAAAGAGTAATGGGTGGTCAGTACCTTGAGTTACGATCAATAGATTTCGAACCAAGTCTTTTTGCACGACGAACCAAGGTGCCTCGCTAGCACCGCGCACGCCACCAATGCCCAAGCCTTGGCGTTGACCGATCGTATGGTACATCAAACCACTGTGCGTACCGATTGTGACACCTGCTGGTGTCTGTATATCTCCGGGTTGCGCAGGTAAATATTGGGCTAGAAAGTCCTTAAAACGGCGTTCACCAATAAAACAAATACCGGTGCTATCCTTCTTGTCGTGGGTTATGAGGCCATGTCGTTCAGCGATACGACGTACCTCGGGCTTTTCTAGCTCGCCGATGGGGAATAGAGATCTTGCAAACTCTGATTCACCAACGGCGTGAAGGAAATAGCTTTGATCTTTATTGGCGTCAAGGCCTTTGAGCAAATAGGTATGACCGTCTATGTCCGCCCTGCGAACGTAATGGCCCGTTGCAATAAATTCGCCGCCCAGTAGGCTGGCATACTCCAAAAACACTTTAAATTTAATTTCACGATTACATAAGATGTCCGGATTGGGTGTGCGCCCGGCCTTATATTCTGCAAGAAAATGCTCAAATACCTTGTCCCAATAGTCAGCCGCAAAATTGGCAGTGTGCAATTTGATGCCGATTTTTTCGCAAACACCCTGCGCGTCAAGTAAGTCAGTTTTCGCTGTACAGTATTCTGTGCCGTCGTCTTCGTCCCAGTTCTTCATGAACAAACCCTCAACGGTGAAGCCCTGTTGCTTGAGTAGTAAGGCCGAAACCGAGGAGTCAACGCCGCCGGACATGCCGACAATTACAAGTGGTTTGTTGCTGGACATATTCAGTGCCGTTTAAAGGGGATGTTAGTTTCTAAGGCGTGCCAAAAGTAGCCCCACCCTAGGATCATAAGTGCCAAAAGGCATAGATGATGAGGCGGGCAACCAAAAGTCTGGGCGCTAGCGAAGGGCCGCTAGTTGCCCAGCACGGATAGCGGAAATTTTTTCCCCGCGCGATAATCCTCAATAACTTTTAGCGTCATGGGGCTACGCAACTGTGATCTACGAAGCAAAAGCTCCTCATAGGTTAACCAAACTGCTTCGATAATTCCTGTGTCGAGGGCTCGAGCTTTGTCATGACTCATGGCTTGGGCGATAAATGTGGTGCGCAGATAAGTGATGCCGTTGCTAGGTGCAACATACAGGTCAATTCCGACAACGCCGGTTAGTTGTACAGTCCAGCCGGTTTCTTCCAGTGTTTCTCGCACTGCAGCCTGCGCGAGTGTTTCATCGGGATCTAAATGACCGGCCGGTTGGTTAAATACTTTTTTGCCATCAGCCTCTTCGTACACCATTAAAAAGCGATTTTCACGCTCTACTGTAGTGGCAACCGTAACATGGGGAGCCCAGCTCATTGTTTTAACCTTTGCGTGTTTGTGGTGAATAAGCCTACGTTGGCAATGTTGGTATCGATGACTTTATAGTCACCTAGGGCAATACCTTCCAAGCTCCAAGTACCGATTTTTACTCTAACGAGCCTCAGCGTGGGATGCCCAATTGCCGCGGTCATTCGCCGTATTTGTCGATTTTTACCTTCACTGATTATAATTTCCAGCCACTGTGTTGGGATATTCACGCGTTTTCTGATGGGCGGATCTCGTTCCCATAAAGAAGGTGTCGGTATGGCCCGCGCCTGAGCGGGTTGCGTTATGCCGTCTTTTAGTTCAATACCCTTGTGGAGTTTTGTTAAAGATTCTTCGCTCGGTATTGCCTCCACCTGTGCCCAATAGGTTTTAGGCAGCTTGTGGGCTGGATGAGCAATCTGATGTTGTAATTTACCGTCGTCAGTAAGTAGAAGTAGCCCTTCGGGATCATTGTCAAGCCGCCCCGCAGGGTAAACGTTGGGTTGTTTAATGTAGTGCGCGAGCGTTCGCCGATTTTTTTCATCGGTAAACTGCGAAAGTACGCCGTAGGGTTTATTGAATAGAATGAGGGACGCCATGATCTTAGCTGAGTGACAAAATGAAAATTCTACCTGAGTCGACGAATGAATGCGTTAGCTAATTTTTTGTAGGTGCCAGCCCATTTTTTGTAGGTGCTAGCTAACTTCTTGTAGGTGCTAGCCAATCTCAAGGTCGACGTCGTAAAAATAGTCACACTTTAAATTGCTGTACCAAGTTTTGAAGTTCGGCAGTCGTTTTTGCGAGGTTACTAATTGCATCGGCTGTTTTGTGAGAGCCAGTGCCTGTGAAAATGGCGGCTTCGTTGATATGCGTAATATTGCGAGTGATCTCTTCTGATGCGGCCGTTTGCTCTTCGGCCGCCGTTGCGATTTGGGTGCTCAACTGGGTAATTTGCGCAACAGTCGCCGCAATGGTATTCAACGATTTTCCTGCTTTTTCTGCTTGGGTTACTGCCAAACCGGCTTGCTCGCGGCTTCTGTTCATCGCCTCCACAGAAGATTTAGAGCCTGCCTGCAGTTGACCGATCATCTCATTAATTTCACCGGTAGATTTTTGAGTTCGACTGGCAAGGGTGCGGACTTCGTCTGCCACCACCGCGAAACCGCGCCCTTGTTCTCCCGCTCGCGCGGCTTCAATAGCGGCGTTGAGGGCTAGTAAATTAGTTTGTTCTGCAATGCCCCTGATAACGTCCAATACGGATGAGATATTGTGACTATTGCTTTCGAATTGATTGACAATTTCTGACGCATCGCCAATTTGGTGAGCTAATAGTTTAATCGCTTGAATGGCTTGTTCGACAATTTCGCTGCCTATACTTGTTTCGCTGGAGGCTTTAGTCGCTGAGCTTGAAGCTGACATTATATTTCTAGCAACTTCATGAACAGTGGCTGTCATTTCATTCATTGCAGTGGCGACCTGTTCGGTTTCGGCGCGTTGTTGTTGCATGTTTGCGGTAGTTTCACTGGTAAAGCCAGAAATTTCTTCTGCCGATATAAACACGCGGGCACTTGTTGTACTGATTTGTGATATGACCGCCGTTAAGCTGCTGCGCATGGTTTCCATTGCTCGAGCCAGCTGACCCACTTCGTCACTCTTTGATGTGTCTATGCTGACCCTTAAGTCACCCGATGCTACGCGTTCAGATACATGAACAAGGTTGTCGAGCGAATTAGTAATGCTGTTAATAACGGATAAAGAAATAGCGACCATCATGGTTGCGCCGAGTGCAGAAATGATCAAGAGTATCTTAGATGCTTGATCTTTTGCGATGACAGCTGAGGTTTGACTATTTTCGGCGTCTTCTTCAATGGAGTTTGACAGGGCTTCCATCTCAACTTCGAGCACTTCAAACTTTTTTTGAAAAGCGTCCAAACTTGCTATGGCGGTAGCGTGATCGTGTTGAGTTATCTGCATCAGGTTGCTGGCTGAAGCAATATACTCTTTAACGAGAGTCGCGGCCTTTTCTAGCGCAGCCAAGGTTTTTTTGCTGGTAATTAACGTCTTATTCTTACTCAATGATTCTGTAAATAAGTCAGTATGTTGCTTAAATTCCAATTCTGCATCATCCGTTGAAGCTCTTTTATCAGTATTTTCGCTCGCGACAACGGCCGCGAATACATCTCCCCGTATTGCATCATGCATCATGTCTGCTGTCATATGCGTGCGGATTATTTTTGCGCCGTCACCCATTGTGGTGCTGACCCCTTGTATGCTGCGATAGCTAAAAAATGCCATCATGCCGCAAATAATGAGCCCAAAAAGAGTCATTCCTAAGAGTTTATTTTTGATGGTGAGCATGGCTGAGGGTTCCCGAAACGCGCTTGTTTGTATCTGTGATAGTGAATCTAAGTAGATCTAAGTGTAGATTAGCGATGGGACTTTTGCGAAGGTTTGCGTGAAAATTTGTTGTTGCCTATGTTAGTAAGATGCGATCAGTGCTTAGTCTTGCCACCACATAAGCGAATAAATGTCAGCCTAGATGTGAATGCCAAGTCAGTTTGGCACTGATATACTGCCCACGGTTTTTAAGCCTTTGACTTGTTCCTCTTGGCTACTATTTCTTCTTGTGACTGTTGATGTAATAGTTCTTCAGCACTTTCTTTAATTTTTACTGCATGACCTGACGGAGTTAACGTAAAAAATGACCGACTCAAAAATCGTTTACACCCAAACTGATGAAGCCCCCGCGTTAGCGACTTTTTCTTTGCTACCCATCGTCAAAGCATTTACGAAGGGTTCGGGTATTCAGGTTGAGACCCGCGATATATCGTTAGCTGGCCGGATTATTGCGAGCTTCCCCGATGCGTTAACCGCCGAACAACGTATCCCAGATGATTTGACGGAATTGGGTAAACTTGCAACCACGCCAGAAGCCAATATTATCAAGCTGCCGAATATTAGTGCGTCTATGCCGCAATTGCAGGCCGCCATCACAGAGTTGCAGAGCCAAGGCTATGGCTTGCCAGATTATCCAGAAGTGCCACAAAATGATGCACAGAAGGACACCAAAGCGCGGTATGACAAAATTAAGGGAAGTGCCGTAAACCCTGTTTTGCGTGAAGGTAATTCAGATCGCCGCGCGCCATTGTCCGTTAAAAATTATGCGCGTAAACATCCTCATAAAATGGGTGCATGGAGTGCGGATTCAAAGTCACACGTGGCGCATATGACCAGCGGTGATTTTTACGGTAGCGAAAAATCAGCCCTAATTGCGGTGGCGGGAAGTGTAAAGATTGAATTGTTGGCGAAAGACGGCACTACAAAAATATTGAAAGAGAAAACCAATGTGTTGGTCGGTGAAATTATCGATGCGTCCGTGCTGAGTAAAAATGCGTTGCGCACGTTTATTGCCGCGCAAATTGACGATGCAAAAAAACAGGGTGTACTTTTTTCTGTGCATTTAAAAGCTACTATGATGAAGGTGTCTGATCCCATTATTTTTGGCCACTTTGTGTCAGTTTATTATCAATCCGTGTTGGAAAAGCATTCAGTTGTTTTAAAACAGATTGGTGTTGATTTGAATAACGGTTTGGGTGATCTCTACAGCAAAATAAAAGCATTGCCTTTGGAAAAACAAGTAGAAATTGAACGCGATATAAAAGCGCTTTACATAACTCACCCGCCGTTAGCGATGGTGAATTCTGAGAAAGGCATTACTAATCTGCATGTTCCCAGTGATGTCATTGTGGATGCGTCAATGCCTGCAATGATTCGTGATTCAGGCAAAATGTGGAACGCAGAGGGTAAATTACAAGATACCAAGGCCATCATTCCCGACCGCTGCTATGCCAGTATTTATCAAGTCGTGATTGACGATTGTAAGGCTCATGGAGCGTTTAACCCTTCTACCATGGGTAGTGTTCCTAATGTTGGTTTGATGGCACAAGCTGCAGAAGAATACGGCTCGCACGATAAAACTTTTAAAATTCCTAGCGATGGAGTGGTGCGTGTGATGGATGCTACTGGTGAGATATTGCTCGAGCAAACCGTGGAGGAGGGTGATATTTGGCGTATGTGCCAAGTTAAAGACGCACCGATCCAAGACTGGGTAAAACTCGCTGTAAATCGGGCTCGTGCCTCAA
>JAYWHF010000261.1:0-11038 GCA_043777855.1 Gammaproteobacteria bacterium
GCCAACTGGGCAGCGGCGCAGACGGTAACCACCTTAAGAGAAGACGATTAAATTCCTCCGTCAGTAATCGCGCGACTTCTTCAGATTCACGATAAAAATGTACCTCTGACCATTCTGGTGTTGCATGCAACACCCAGTTTCGCTGCGGATCTCGGCCCGGCTTGCTACTGTCCCGCGTAACCCAACTCAGTGCGCCTTCGTTAACAAATACACTGGAAAACGGCAGCGGAAACGAGGCCTCCCCCTCTAGCATTAGGGCCCAACAAGGTTCCATTACAACGCTTAAAGCCAATTGATGGGCCGGGTGCCCCTGCGGCAATAGTGCGAGTGCCTGCGGCGCAGGCAGGGAAATAACGAGCTGCTTGGCAGACCACGTTTGATTAACGGCATTAATTTGCCAACCTTTTGCAGTTTTAAAAACCGAGGTTACCTCTACACCTAGCTCTATCGCCGCTCCTGCCGCTAGCTCATGCAATGACGAGTTCATGCAAGGCGAACCCACATATCGTGCATGTGACCTGCTTATACTCAAATTCTCACCATCCCATACCGCTATCGGGGATCTCCAACGGGCGACTGTTTTACTCCTTAACCACTGCGCCACCTGAATGCGAAAGAGCTCTGAGCGAGCAGTAAAGTATTGAGCCCCGTGGTCCCACTGCAGATTTTTCGCCTTACGTGTCGCCATACGTCCTCCAATACCGCGAGATTTCTCGATGACTAGCACACGTCGGCCCGCCTTCAGCAAACTATTTGCGGCAGTTAGCCCAGACATTCCTGCTCCCACAACTATTGCATCAAAATCTACATTCATCGCTCGCCTCTGGCGTAGTCGCGCCAATCCATTTCACGATAGCTAATGCACCCTCAGCATCACTGATTTCAATTCTGCTCGTACTAGCGTAATCAATATGCAGCTGTTGATACAAGCTGGCGTTACGCCAATCCATTTGCAGAATATGAGCGAGGATAATTCGAATGACGCCGCCGTGACAAATAATCAGTTGGTGTTTCAATGTGCTATTTTTAGCGATCAAATTCCATGCGCTGATAACGCGCTGAGCAACGTTAGCGAGGGTTTCGCCATTCGGGGGATGTGTGTAAAAGGGCGCCTTCCAAAAGGCTTCCAAAAGCGCCCAATCATCCGGCATATCATCGAACGGAATCCCGTCCCATGTGCCAAAATGCATTTCTCGAAGTTGCGGTTCTAACAACAGCGGAATGTTATATTCAGTTGAAAAATGCTGCGCGGTATGTGCGCAACGTATGAGCGGTGAGGCAATAATAGCGTCGATGCTTTGTTGTGCATTTACTCGTTCAATAGCGCATTCAATATCGGTACGGCCATCAGGACTAAGCTCGATATCCGTGTGACCGTAAAGCGCGGGCCGACCATTCACTTTTCCATGGCGGACTAACGTAAATAATCTAACGGCCATCCTTTTCGCTCTTTAATATGAACGGCAGCCCTGCCGCTATGAAAAATACCGTATCGACGGCCTGTGCAATTTTTTGATTAAGTCGCCCCGCTTCATCGACAAATTTTCGACTGATGCTTCCTAACGGAATAATACCAAGGCCAACCTCATTGGCGACAAAAACCAAGTCAGCGCTGGAGCTGGCTATGCACGCCATGAGTTCGTCACTGAGAAACTCAAAATCTTGCTCTGGAAAACTAAACAATTGATTGTTTAGCCAGAGAGTTAAACAATCAATTAAAATAATTTGATGTCTATTATTTTCGTCTTTCAAAACATCCACTAAATCAAGCGGGCACTCAACTAATCGCCAATCACCCGGGCGATTTTTTTTATGATGGGCAATGCGCTCTACCATTTCATCATCTAGCGCCGTAGCCGTAGCAATGTACAGCACCGGTAGCGTACTGCTCACCGCAAGTTGTTGCGCGAAGTAAGATTTTCCAGAGCGCGCGCCACCCAAAACAAGTGTTGCTGTCATGAAAAAATTCCTGCGTTTTTTCCGAGTAAAAGCAGTAGCAACAAATAGATAATAATTTCGGTAACCTGTTGCGCCGCGCCCAAGCAATCTCCGGTATAACCCTTTAGCTGTTTAATAAAATATACTTTGCAACAATAACGCACAATCAATAGCGTGCAAACTAACAACAACGCCGCTCGCCAAGGTATCAGTATGAAGATTGGTAATCCGCTCAGAACAAGAATGATAAAATCTGATGTGGACTGCTTACTTGCCAGTGGCTTAATTTTGCTGCTGTCCACATCGGCCACATAGCGCATATCAACGATGAGACTGGCTGCAACTAAACGCGAAAGCGCATACCCAATGACTAACACCACAGCAACATGATGACTTTCAATCAACAATAGATATTTACCCAGCAGCGTCATGATTAATGCGGCGGCGCCATAAGTACCTATACGACTGTCTTTCATAATCTCGAGTTTTTTTTCAAGAGTGTAGCCGCCGCCGAAGCCGTCTGCTGTATCCGCTAAGCCGTCCTCATGAAATGCACCTGTCAACAAAAGACTAAACACCATGCTCAACCAAACACTAATCGGAATTGAAAAAAATAGTTGCAACGAGGTGAAAAGCGCTGCAACCAAACCACCAAGAAGCCAGCCAACCAAACTAAAATAACGGCTTGAGTGATGTAAATTCTCGGGCGAATAAGTAACCCACGCCGGTATTGGAATACGACTAAAAAACCCCAACGCGAGAAAAAAAAGATTCAATTGATATCGAATTGACTGCATCATTCAACCGTAACGCCTGCGCTTTCAAATGTTGCCATATCATTATAGAAACCTATTGCAGCTTTGATGAGCGGCAGCGCCAGCGCAGCCCCAGTGCCCTCGCCTAAACGTAATTCTAAATTTAATAATGGTTTGACGTTAAGTATGGACAATATTAACTGATGGCCAGCCTCTTCAGACTGATGCGCAAAAACCATGTAATCGCGCGCGTGTGGATTAAATTTCACTGCGAGCATGGCCGCCACACTTACAATAAATCCATCCACCACAATAATTTTTCCAGCTTGCGCCGTTGCGAGCATTGCACCGCACATCTGGGCGATTTCAAAACCGCCTACTTCAGCAATAATATTAAGAGGCGATTTATCAGCGATTCGCGCAACAGCCTGGGCAACCAACTTTGTTTTTTTCGCCAATTGCTCAAGGCTAATACCGGTACCAAACCCTACGCACTGCTCAACGGGTGCGCCACTGATTGCCATCAGAATCGCGGCGGCTGAGCTTGAGTTACCTATGCCCATCTCTCCGAAGGCTAAGAGGTTAGATCCATTTTTTATTTCACGCTCAGCGATTTGAGCGCCGAGCTCCAAGGCGTGCGTGGCTTGATCGATAGTCATCGCGGCCTGCTTCGAAAAATTATGCGTGCCCGCCGCAACACGCTGTGTAATTAACTGTTCTGGCACAGGCAAAATTTCATGTTTGATACCCGCATCAATTATTTTTAGACGCAAGTCATTAGCGCGACAAAAGCAGTTAATTGCTGCACCACCGGCTAAAAAATTCCGCACCATTTGTTGCGTAACAGCGCTGTTCGCGATGCTTACGCCCTCGTCGGAGATGCCATGATCCGCCGCAAATACTAACATCAAGGGTTCGGTGATGATGAGCTTTTCGGTTCGCTGAATAAGCGCAATTTGCAACGCCAACACCTCAAGCAACCCTAGTGCGCCTAAGGGTTTAGTTTTTTGATTAATGTTATGCGTAATTTTTTCGCGGGCGGACTGATCCACAGGATTGATCTGCCATTGCCTAATCGTATGCCTAATCATTTGTCTAACCATTATATTCTCAGTTTGATATGCGCATTTTTGGAATAATTACTACGCCGTCATCACGGCAATCCACATGGGCGCTGATGCCATACACAGAGGCAAGGTTTTCGGGCGTTAGTACATGAATAGGTTTCCCCTGCGCAATAATTTTTCCATGGTGCAATAGAATTAGGCGAGAACAAAATCGTGCTGCCAAACTTAGATCATGCAATGCCGCCACAACGGCGCCACCTGCGCAGGCGTGGTTTAGCAGCAGCTCCATGACATGCAATTGGTGATAGATATCGAGCGCCGCTATAGGCTCATCAGCTAAAATTATTTTCGGCTCACCGGCAAAGACCCGCGCTAAAAGCGCGCGCTGTAATTCGCCGCCCGACAGTTCGGTAATAGGGCGGTTTGCGAGTAAATCCACATCCGTCATTTGCATGGCTTTTAAAATGGAAGCTTCATCGTCTAGTGAGCTGCGTATAGCATTATCATTCCAAGGAGAACGGCCGAGAGCCACTAGATTTTGGACGCTGAGCGGCCATGCCGGTGTTTCGTGTTGCGCCAAATACGCCATAAAGCGGGCGCGTTCTGGTAGCGGTATTTTCGTTAACGGCCTTAAGGTTTGTTTATCGCTGCACAGATTTACGTCACCCAACGTCGGCTTGATTAAACCGGCAAGCAAACGAAGTAGAGAACTTTTTCCGGCACCGTTGGGGCCGATTAATCCCACAAACTCATTTTCACAAATAGCGACATTAACACCGTCGATAACTATTTTTTTACCCAGTAAAAGTTGCAGCGAGTTCGCGGTTAAAAAATTCATAGGTCAGATCCAACGCGAGCGTGTTTTTAGAATCAAGGCAAGAAAAAACGGCCCACCCAACAGGGATGTCACTACACCCAATTTTAACTCGCGTGCAACATCGAGCTGGCGCACAAAAATATCCGCCAACAACAATAGCAGCGCTCCACTTAACGCGCTCACCAAGAGTAGACGCCCGGGTTTATAACCCACTAAAGGGCGCATCAAGTGCGGCACTACCAAGCCAACAAAACCGATGCTTCCGCTAACGGCGACACTTGCGCCCACACACAACGCCAAGCCTACGAGTAATAGATGGCGCTCATACTGTGCGTGAAAACCCAAGGATATTGCGGTCTCATCCCCCAAACTTAATGCATTTAAAAAACGGTAACGGCTGAACAACAAAACCCAACCGACTAGGATAAAGGGCGCCGCCACATAGACATGATGAATATTGCGATTTGCAAATGAACCCATTAACCAAAATACAATTTCTTGCAAAGCAAATAAGCTGGGCGCAAAATTTAGCGCGACCGCAATCATAGAACCTGCAATGGCGTTAACCGCAACACCCGCTAGAATCATTGACAACACACTACTGCGCGGCCCCGCTAAGAGATAAACAATTAACAAGGCTACCAATGCACCAAGAATAGCGGCACAGGGCAACCAATACCAACCGCTCACGGCAAAACCAAAATACAATACAATGACTGCACCGAAAGCTGCGCCACTTGAAACACCCAATATCCCCGGTTCAGCGAGTGGGTTGCGCAACAAACCCTGCATTGCTGCACCGGCAGCACCTAGGGAGCCGCCCACTAACAGCGCGAGAAGAACGCGGGGCAAACGAATATCCCACACCACTGTTTGATGCAATGATGGCGTACCAGAAAATAAATCTTTGATCGCCTGTAAAATAGATATAGCGGCATTACCCAAGCTCAACGACACTAGCGCAGCAACAATTACCCCCAAGGTTAAAAAAATAACCAACCAAGAAAACGACAATAATTTCATATTTTATTCGCTTGCTCCCGAAGCAACTTTGAATTTCGTGGTCCACTCTCAAATGATGGCGATTTGCTGCCGAATAAAAAATCCTGAAGCAAATAGCATTTTTTATTTTTCAACACCAGCACAGAAACTATCGTTAAAAAACTACTGATTGTAAAACTACTGATTCTAGAGGCGGCTGACTTGCATTCGCATTTCCCGAATTGCATCGGCCAAGACTGGCGCCGCACATACCGAGAGCGAAGATGGCAGCGCCAAGATACGCGTATTATTTTTTCGCAGCGCTGGATGTTTTATATATTCACGAGCAAGTGAAAACGCGGCAACATCAGACGATTCTACGATGATAACCTGTGGCCGTGCGAGAATTAAATCTTCAAGATCAATTTGTGCGAAGCCAATAATGTGTTTATCCAAGGCGAGATTATGCAGCCCGGCGTGTTGCATTAATTCGTTTTCAAGCGTGTCACCACCAACAACAACGCCATTTGACGCATACCAAAAGGCAGTGATTTTGTGTTGCGCTTGCGGAATACTATCAAGCAATGCGATTTCTTGCTCTATATTACGCGCCATGGCATTAGCGGCGACTTCACGGCTTACCAATTTTCCAAAATAGCGTATCTGTTCAATGATCTCCGCAATACTGCGCGGCAACGGTAATACCTCAACACGAAATTTGAGTTGTGTGAGCAGCGCAACGAGATCACTTGAGCTAAACTCTCCGGCAAGAATTAAATCGGGGTTGCGCGGCACAATATCTTCCGCCAAACCACGATTTAAAAAAAGCCCATGGGTTTGTGCGGCAAAGGGTGAAAACTGCGGATTGGCTGAAAGATAATAAAGCGAATCTATGCGCGAGCGTTCAACTAATTTAAGCAATAGACCATCAAAGCATAAATTTATTGAAACAATTTTCTGTGCGGGCAATGCCCTAGCGCCTGATATCGCTGTAGACGATATACGAGATGCAGATGACGCAAAAGTTATAGAAGGCACCAAGGATAAAAGCACCAACCCTGCGAATAGCGTAGCCAAAACAACACCGCAAAAACTACGCATAAGTTTTCCAAAAAAGTCGATTGTACTTTAAAATTTCTGGCATGAGTTTAACCAAACCACATCGTACACGCCACTTACTCACTAGTCACTTCTACAGAATTTTGCAAAATCACTGCTGTTTCATTATCACCCAAGCCTTGCCAACACGACACATGATCTACACTTAAGCAAATGTATTTAGTGAACACGCCTAATTTATCGGGAGTTAGATATGACTGAGCATGATGATCGCCGAGAGCACCCACGTTTTCCTCTTCGCGTGTTTGCTGAATTTGATAAACAAGGGAGATTGTGGGCAGTACATGTATTAGATATTTCCTATCATGGAGCCCGCGTTGCCATACTCGATGACAATAATTTTGCGGTCGGCGATGAGGTTAAATTTAACATCGAGCTGCCAGGCGACTCAACTCCTGGCGGCGTACCGCTCTATCTACACTTAGACGGCGTTGTTGCCCATCGCAAGAAACATATTCTTGGCATCGCACACAAACCTATTGCACCGCAAGATATTGAGGTGTTGAATTACGTGCTGGCCAATTTTAAATAGTTGTTCGCGAACGCCACATTCACATTCACACTTGCATTCACATCACAATATGTATCGCGTGAATACTAGCCGAAGCATCGAGTACTACAACGTATCGTGTGCTACAAAGCATCGAGCGCCTCTTGCAGTGTCTTTACCGCGACCACTTCAATTCCCGGATTTTTTTCCCGCGGCGCATTGGCGTAAGGAACAATTGCACGCTTAAAGCCATGCTTGGCGGCCTCGCGCAAACGCTCTTGACCGCTGGGTACGGGGCGAATTTCGCCGGACAAACCTACCTCGCCAAAGACCATTAAATTTTGTGGCAAAACGCGATCGCGAAAACTCGACACTATGGCGAGCAGCACCGCTAAATCAGCGCTCGTTTCCATAACGCGTACACCGCCCACCACATTTACAAATACATCCTGGTCGCCCATCATGATGCCGCCATGACGATGTAGAACCGCCAGTAACATTGCAAGTCGATTCTGATCAGTTCCCACGGCTACTCGGCGTGGATTGCCTAAATGACTATCGTCCACCAACGCCTGAATTTCTATGAGCAACGGACGTGTTCCTTCCCACATCACCATCACGACTGAGCCCGACGCCGGATCTTCTGCGCGCTGTAAAAAAATAGCAGAAGGATTATTAACTTCTCGCATACCTTGCTCAGTCATCGCAAAAACGCCAAGCTCGTTTACCGCACCAAAGCGGTTTTTACTACCGCGTAAGGTACGAAAACGCGAGTCGTTATCGCCTTCCAGCAAGATCGAACAATCAATCATGTGCTCCAAAACTTTAGGGCCGGCGAGTGAACCATCTTTAGTCACATGACCGACTAAAATAACCACAGTGCCAGTTTGCTTAGCAAAGCGTGTGAGATAGGCTGCGCTCTCGCGAACTTGAGATACGGATCCCGGTGCGGAAGAAATATCTTCCATATGCACAACCTGAATAGAATCCACCACCATGACCTTTGGCGATATTTTTTGAGCGATCGCACAAATCGCCTCAACACTGGTTTCGCTTAGCATCTGCAACTTATCTGAGGGCAAACCTAAACGCTGCGCCCGCATAGCAACTTGCTGCAATGACTCTTCGCCGGTCACATAAAGCGCTGGCATATTTCCGGCTAAAAAACACAGCGTTTGGAGCAATAAGGTACTTTTGCCGGCACCGGGATGCCCACCAATAAGCACCACCGATCCAGGGACAAAGCCGCCCCCCAATACGCGATCAAACTCGCCTGCACCACTGGTAAACCGCGGAACGTCATGCAACGAAATATCGGCAAGCGTTTGCACTTTATTACCGCTCACTCCACCCGCATAGCCTTCAAATTTTGCGGCGCGATTTGCAGGCGTTGGGCCGAGACGAACTTCGGACAAGCTATTCCAAGCACCGCACTCAGTACACTGCCCCTGCCATTTTTTTGAATCGGCACCGCATTCATTGCAAACAAACGCGCTTTTTGTTTTTGTGCTCACGGCAATCTCTTTTGTTGAAGTTTGTTAAATCTAAAAATACCAAAGGCCGAATAAATTATTAGGCGTTTTTCAAAAGCACAAAGCCAATACTATTTTTCATCCGTCAATTTTAGATAAGCACCTAGGCCAACCAACATTGCAACAGCGGCCAACAGCATAAGCACAGCCGATATCAGATGGTCAGGGCCACCCAATAGAGATTTAAACATGAGTAGCAAGGATTCAATGGAGACCGCAATGACAATCGCAGACATAAAGCGGCTAATAGTTCGGCGCATTGACCCTTCATGATGTATATCTTTGTGCAACAACACTTCCTCTTCAAGAATTGTCTTACCCAAATCAAAAATGGCGAGCCCTAACGTAATAAGAATCACCGTACCAAATATCTGTATGGGTGCGTTGATATGTTTATCGATGACTTCATACATAGCCGCGCCCGCTTCATACAATAACAACCCCGCCACAAGCACTAGCATGACACCGATAATGGCATAAACAATTTGAAATACCGGATGCACTCGGCGACGAAATTCATCACCATTTAAAAAAGTAACCAACTTCTCTAAATTAAAATTAATCACTAAAAACCCGGCTTTATCTTCCACTGTGGTGTAGCGCTGTACCGCTGAGATAGCAAGCTGATGGGTTGCATTCGAAAGATAGGGAGCGGTTACGGTGGAGATTTTTTCACTGTTAATCGCTGTGGTGTAGTAAGCACGATTGCTGCGATCAGAACCCAAGCCCGGCTCTGTTCGCTTGGAGTCATCAATACCCGGTGCTGCCGCTGAGAGTGTGGTTTGCACACCGCGCTCGTCAAGACAATAAAGCAATTCCACAAAAGGATAGGACTGATGCAAACGAGTAACGATACTTCTCAATTGTTCAGGGTCGGACTCTAATTTTCGCGGCACGAGCGCCGTCACTATGGAGCCTAAAAGACGTTCGAGATGGGGCTGGTATTCTTCGTATTTTCGCAGCAGATACAAATAATTGCGGGGGGTCATAGTGACATGCTCTTGAACAATGGGAACAAATACAGCGCGATAGTAACTCGCTGCGGGGTATAAAACCTCTGAAAAACGGTGCGCATAATACACAGGCTCCCAGCCGTTTAGCGAATCTAAAAAAGCTCGCGCCCAAAAGAAAACCCCCGACATAGGCCGGGGGTCTGCAAACAAGGTCTATGAGAGAAAGTTAAGGCGCTTCCACATTTTCTGACGCTGCCAAACCAACGGCGACTTTGCCCGCACCTAAAATGAACGTAACAACTTGCGTTTGCAGCTCGGAAGTCACGAGCGGCGCATTGGGATCAGGACGGAGAATCGACGTGTGACTCCCGGCGTTCATCTTCACAAAACCGAGCCCCAACTGGGATTCGCCCAGACCAAGCTGCGTTGTACCCAGAAGTTTTGCAAGTGCTTCAGTACCGGCTAAGGGCGCACTGAGCACGAAATTAGGAATAACCCGATCATTTTTAATCTGTTGAAGGAGCACCGGCACATCCTGCGTTGCTAGTTTTTGTGCAAAGTTCACGGCATCTCCGGAATCCAGAGTGCTTTGGGCGGTATACACAAACTTCTCATAATTACTTGTCCCGACAGTAAGCCCACTAGCGCCCAACCCTGCATTTATAACAGGGCCAAATGTCGCCGAGTTAATAATGATCTGGGCGACCTGCGAGCCTGCGGAAGCCAGCACCACGCCGCGTATCGGATTCAAATTTGACACTAGACCTACCGAGGCATCGTTAGCAATAGCTGCCTGATTCACAGAAGCAAATGTGGTACCAATAATGCCACCCAGCGAAACACCAACCACATAGACTTTGTTTAGGTCCAGACTAACACCGAGGCCGAGCAGAAAATCCTCGTTGATACCTTTCAAACTTGCATTCAAATTCAGTAAATCAATCACCCCTTCACGATTGTTGTCGCGAGTGTTGGCTAGGTAGCCAAGATTGATAAATTGCGCACCGGAACCGTCGGAAGCAGTAGGTGATGTAAAACTCATTGGCGTTGGAACGCCACCCGGGCCCGCCACGTTAAAATGTCTTTCATGCGGTGCATTTTCGCCGTAAAGAGTGGCAAATGGGATTGCCAAGCTCTTCTCCACATTTAATACATTCACAAGGGCGCTGTTTGCAGGAATTCCGTGAAGCGGCAAATCTATGGCAACAGTCGCAATACATTTGCTCGACAGCGTGTGCGCTAGTATCAACGCTGATGCTCGATCGCTTGTAATACCATGAATGTAGATAACGACCGGGTAACCCGTGGCACCAAAAATTTGAGCGCATGTTGCTGAAGGTGCGCTTACAAATCCTGGAACGAGGCTAGCGGAAGGCAAGGTCACCT
>JAYWHF010000262.1:0-11026 GCA_043777855.1 Gammaproteobacteria bacterium
CGCTTTACCAAAGCTTGTGCAATGGCAACCCGCTGCTGCATCCCACCCGATAACTCATGCGGAAATTTATCGCGCGAGTCAACAAGCCGCAGCTTCTCAAGCATATGCATCGCAAATGTCGTATTCTCCGAATTTTCTCGCCACGGCAACCACCAAGGCGACGCGGCAAAGCGCATACCTAGCATGACATTATCAAAAACACTTAAATGTGGGAATAAAGAATACTTTTGATAAACAATACCGCGCATCGGATCCGGATGAGAAACGGGTTTGCCCTCAATAAAAATACTGCCACTATCAGCATTATCTTGCCCGAGCAGCAAACGCAATAGCGTACTCTTTCCGCAACCACTGGGCCCGACCACAGTACATAATTCACCGGAGGCGACGCTAAGATCAACGTTATCGAGAACTAGCTTGTCACCGTAAGATTTATATAAATCTTCAATATGTAACTTAGCAGCATCACGATTCATTTTGTACCTCCGTGATACCAAGGAAATATTCCTCGACTCATTTTTCTCAAACCAAAGTCCAGCAGAAAACCTAAAAAAGTGACCCAAGCCACATACGGAATAATCACATCCATCGACAAGTATCGGCGCACCAAGAAAATACGATAGCCAAGGCCATCTGTCGATGCAATTGCCTCCGACGCGATCAGAAAAAGCCAAGCAGCGCCTAAATTTAAACGCAGCGTATCGATGGAGCGGGGGAAAATTTGTGGCAGTACAATACGGTAAACATAGGCTGAATCGGTTCCGCCGAGCGTCAAGGATTTTACTAACTGCTCGCGGGGCAAAGCCTTGGTGGCAAGATAAATATCACGCAACATAACGGGCGTCGTGCCAATAAAAATCAACGCCACCTTCCCTAGCTCATCGACACCTAGCGTGATAAAAAGAATTGGCAATATCGCCATCGGCGGAATCATCGCGACAAAAGTGCTAAACGGGCCACCGATAGATTCCATGCCACTGTAAACTCCCATATTCACACCAAGCCA
The DNA here is from genome assembly GCA_043777855.1 of Gammaproteobacteria bacterium. GTDB lineage: Bacteria > Pseudomonadota > Gammaproteobacteria > Pseudomonadales > Cellvibrionaceae > Cellvibrio. The sequence continues at coordinate 1,007 of JAYWHF010000262.1, forward strand.
CAATGCCACCAAATAAGCGAGCCCAATACCCATTGCCAGGCGCTGCAAACTTGCCAGCGTATCGCTCCAAAAAATATATTTGCCATTGCGAGGATTTTCTTTAAACATCATGGGCGTGATGGTCTCAACCATTTGCGTAATACTGGGCAGCAATTTATCGTCTGGATTATTCTGATGGCGAATATCTGAAGCCCACAGATAAACCCCTATCATCAACAAAAATGGCAAAGCGCCCAAGAACAACTTAAGTATTCGAGTTTGCTGTGCGTGTACTCCCCATAAACGAGGCGTGTGTTTTTTAGTAGAATTTTCCATCAGCAGCTTGCTCCAACCAACAGGGACCAGATAAAAAATTTAGGCAGACACGCATAAAATGAATCCTTTTAGATTTTAATTTAGATTTAGACTTGGATTTAGGCTTTAGCGGCTTAGCGTTAAGCAGCAGTCTTGTTCAAACTACCGGGCTACTTTTTTTCCTCTTTTGCGTCAACCCATTCAAAAACTTCGTCGCCAATTCCTACACCCATTTTAATTTGCGAATCGCGGCCGCGAATCAATGATTCAATGCGGTCTGCATTTTCGTTATTCGCAACATCCATATCGGCAATGGTGTTCTTCATTGCTGGCAATGCGTCACTGCGAAATTTCTCAATATCATCTAACGCTGCCGCAATATCCTTAAATGCTTTTTTAAGAACATCCATATCTAACATGGCTGACGCTGCCTGCTTATGAATAGCCACGCCCTGAGTACGCAGCTTCTCCGCCGTACCTGCAATAAGATCATTAGTGACCTGATTAACTTTGTTAACTTTGTCTAACGTAATGCGTTGATTCTCCAGTGCTAAAGCCAAGGTCACTGCTGTGCTCAATGCATTGATGGTTACATTCAGCGCACGCTGCACTCCGCGCATAAGCTCTTTGTTATTGCGAATAATAACTTCAACCGTCAGCACCGACTGCTGTGCAACGGCTTGCTGTTGCTGCAAGTCCATGATGCGTTGTCGCAGCGGAAACAGTAACTCCTGCTCGATGAACTTATAAAGAGGATCTTCTCGTAAAATATCGGCTAACTTTTCGGTTAGCTTTGTATCTACTAGCTGACCAAAACTGACGGCCTCGGCTAATTTTACTGCCAACTCACGAAAGTGTTTTTGATCGTCCACCAGCGTAATATTATCGCGCTTGAGTTGCTCACCGCCTTTTTCCAACGAATCAACAATACTGTCAATCACGACCTCTGAAGATTGGAAGCGAGAAAAGTAACGCCGAATAGGGCTGCCAACTCCGGGAATACTGCCGAGCAAACGGCGCAACCCGGACGCCGAAAAATCATAATGATTAGGATCTAAGTCTTCCACTTGGTCGCGCAAATCCAGCAGTGATTTAGCCACTGGGCCACCGTCTTCAGCATTGCGCGCTAAAACGGCTATCGGCTGTTTTAGCATGTGTGAACGACGCGATGCCTCTTGCTGCACACGTAAACCCATGGTTTCAACAGACTGCACAGCCGTTGCTTTAGCAGTTTCATTGTGTGTATCTATCGCAAACAAGTGCTCAACCACTTTACTCGCTGCCACTTCCATTTCACTGGAGTTAGTTGTGACCGGCACTGCCATTTCTGACGCGATCATATCTGTTGTCAGCACTTGTAAATTTTTAGTCGGTGTTAGTTGCTCAGTAGTTGTTGTCATGGTTACACATCCTCTGGAATAATTTTCTATTTACGATTTTACATACCGCGAGAGCATAGCGCCCATACGCCCCAATTCTTCGACAGCCGATTCTGTATCACCATCAGCCATGCCTTTAGTTACCTGAGTGCGAGCAATTTTATGGGTAACGTCTTCAAGCACCGCTAAGGCTTTTTCATTTAGCGCAATAAGATCAGCGATATCTTTTGTTGTTCCTTCATAACCCGTTAAGCGCTGATTGAGCGCCGCACGTTGGATCTCATCATTCGCTGTCGCTCCCAACTGGTTCAAACGATTGATAAGCTCTTGTGGATTCGTAGACTGAATGGCTTTGCCAGAGATAACCGCGTTGCGCAAATTATCTAACCCCGACAGATAAACCTGTTCAGCGACACTCATGTAACGAATAAACGTTAACTCTCCTGGATTAAATCGGTCATCCAGCACATCCACAAATGTGTCGAATTTAGCGCTAAAATCCGCTAATTGATTGCGCGCATTCGGCAATGTTTTTGCATCAATTTCTTGATGCAGTGATGCAATGATCTGTTCGCGTTGCTGTTCCATTTTGCGAGTTGCTTCAATAATAATGGCTTTTACATTCGATTCGCGTCTAAGCGCGAACTCCGTCAGAAAACCTCCGACAGCCAAGGTAGCGCCGCCGATTAAAACGGCACCCAATACAAGATTGAAACCAAATAGCGCACCGGCGACTATACCAAGCCCTGCGCTAACCGTAGGATAAACAACGAAGGGGCTGCTGATCGAGCGAGTGAATAATTTGCCCTGTACTTTTTGCGGGCTTACAGGCTGCTTTTCGTTGCTGAGTGTCATAGTTCTGTGCCTAGCAATACCAGTTCAACTCGCGGTAGCCGATAATAGTAAGCACGATCGGATTCATTGCTTTGCCGCGCTAGAGGTTTGGAGCCACCAAAACCAATGGCGCGCATGCGCTGGGTTGCAACTCCGTGTGTTAACTCCAAATAACGCGCCACAGATTCAGCTCGCGATTGTGAAAGAATCCGATTTTCTTCTTGATCACCACGGCTCCCAGAGTGTCCGCGAATCTCAACTCGAAAATTTGGGTAATGCGAAAGATTTTCCTCTATCTCATCCAGCTGTTCTTTGTCCTCAAGAGTAAGCATATCGCTACCCGACGCAAAACTTATCGGACGCATTTTCAAGGTGCCAACCTCGCGCAACGCATTCCATTGCGCTTCTGTTAACAAAACATATTCATCCACTGCAGATGCTGATTTTGCGGCGCCATGAAACGCACCCACATCACTTTGTTGATAGAGTTCGTGAACAAACGAACTATTCACCAACCCGTAAGCATCGCCTTCTGGCAAGGGGCTGGAAGAAATATCGCCGTACTCCTTTAAAACAGTCACAACCGACTGAATGGTACTGATCAAGGCTTCCTGCGATGAAATTTGCGCTGTATGAGCCAACCACAGCTCTGCGTTGTCGGCGAGCGAAGCCCATTTAACACCCTTAATCATGGTGGTAACTTCAGGAGCACTTAATCCCGTGAAGGCGACAAGCTCAGCCTCAAACGTTGCAACATCTTCGCGATAGAGTTTTAACCCTTAAAATATTGCTGTAAAAATATTTTAATTTTTTCGGGTTGATCAATACTGCGCTGCCGCTGCGCTAACAATACATCCACAATAAGTCTTTGAGTTTTTTCGGTGCCTAACAAACGGTGCAAATGATTATCTGCTAGAGCACGGCTTACATCTGGCTCCCACAAAATAGCCGCATCTACTTCACCATTGCGCAATGCTTTTAAAGCAGCGGAAGAACCGGCCACTTCACTTCGCCAAGGCTTACCTTTGGCGAGAGTGGGAATATCAAAATGCACCGATAGTGATTTGGCCAAATAGTCGCTCGGGGAATTGGGTGTTAGCGCAATTTTGGGGCTTCCTTGCTTTAATGCATCCAAAGAACCTAGCTTGTCTTTACGTGCAACCAGAGCATCGCCACCCTTGGACTCATCGATTACCGCAATCATCACTCCCGGAAAACGTGCAGCCGCGCCAGCAGAAATATAGCTGTCAACTGACGCCACAATAAAATCAACATCACCGCGCTCGAGCGCTTGTACACGCTCGGGGTAATTAGCACCGTCGTCAACACACTCTAACGAATAACCCAGCTCACGCAAATGTCGTTTAAGTAGCGCAGAGCACAACGGGTAATAGCCAACCCACGAATCTACCGCAATGCGGATTTTATCTTTTGCTCCGGCCGCATCAGATGTCTGATAAAAAGCATTCTCGACCTTTTTTTCATTCCAATACCAATACGCTGATAGCGCTAAAGCTCCAGCCATAAAAATACCGACGGCAACTTTCACATGACCATTCATTGACTATCCTTCGCCGTATCGAAATTATCGACACCATACTCATTTGATTCTGCCAATACATTCTGTAACCCAGCTAGTAGCTCTTCAGGGTTATTCGCAGCACGATAATTTGTGACACCCGGAACATTCAAGCTGTGCCCACTACCGATACAAAAACCAATGGTGTGAACGATCACCGGGCTTTCACGCAGCATAGTTGCGACTAGCGCACCCGGATCCTGATCAGTTCCCGCCTCGCCATCCGTAACAACAATTAAGTGATATTCACCGTAACCAAATTGTTTTTGCGCCTGAAGACTAAGCGCCTCATAAGCCGCCGTCATCGCACTTTTCAGCGGTGTGCCACCGCTAGCGGTTATGGCCTGCACTCGCTGTTTTACGGCATTCTGATTCATGCCGAGACCTACTCGCTCGCCTATTCCGTAAGCATCAAACACCAACAGGCCAACATTAGCATCATCAGGAATAGCACTCACAAACTGATTAACGGCAACTTTCGCCACGTCAATTTTTTGCTGGTTACCAGAACAGCCCGTATCTTCCATTGAGCCCGAGCCATCAATAACAAGGTAATAATTTTTTGTTAACACATCAGGCGCATTTTGCACTACCGATTTACTAACAGGGGGCCAGGTATATTGCGTTGGGCGCCTTGCGTAAAAATTCTTGGCAAACGATTCCGCTGTGGGCGCCACGGAATTCACATCAGTTATTTGCACCTCGCTCGTATTAGAGTTTGTGCCTGCATCACACGCCACTAAAGCGGCGAGCATAAGCACGGCCAAAGCAACAAACACCATCACTTTTCTCATAGCGTTTCCATTCTCACAAAGGTTTAAAGACATCCGATTCTGCTTCTATCTGAACGATGCGAAACACCACGCGCATATTCGAACGCCACTCAGGTTCAGTTTTTGGCGCGCAGGGGTCATTACCACAAACCCCCGTTTTCGGCATAGCAATGCCATGGCCGACAGTAACAAACTGACTCGCATCTAAAACAATATTCTTAGATTTTCCGTATTGCAAAATTGCATCGCGAACTCCCTGCGAACGGCTCAAGCTCAAATTGCGTGCCGATTGTTTTATTTGCCCTAGCACTAACGGTGATTCGTTAGCTTTTACTTTTCGCAAATATTCCATTGGATCACTGTGGCCCTCGACGGTAATAAGTGCTCCCCCGTAAATCGACGCAAGCTCGATAACTCGATCAAAGGCATCTTTATACATATCTACGGTGAATGCATTCTGGTTGGGCGCAAAAAACACTTCAAATGAATATAACTCCCCAGAACCTAACGCACCTTGTTGCTGTAATCTATTCACCACGGCGGTAGCGGCTTTCTCATCAAACCGATTCGTTGCCGCCACTTTGACAGAACCAATTTGCACGTTAAGTTTGCCATAATCCCACGCCTGTGCGCGCAACGCCTCGCGCCCACTTACCAAACCAAACTGCTTGATGCTCGCCAAGGATTCCGGTGCAACAACATCGAAACGGCGCTGGTCATTTGGATTCGTAAAGAAAGCCTTGTTACCGTTAAACAGTGCCAACGCTGCATCAAGATACATTCCTTCAGCATCACCAACGGCTTGCTCAGAATCCAACAGCAATTTAGCAGAAGATTTCATTAACATTTGATAGTCGGCTTTTTGCACAGCACTGTTAGTGACTAAAGTAGCGACCTGCTCTTGCGCCTTCAGCAGCGCAGCCACAAAGGCTTCAACGGCTGGTCTATTTTGTTCAAGATAATCTGCCCGCACAGCGTACACATCAACAATAACTTTGTTTGCCGTTTTCGTTGAAACCAGTACCCGCGCACCGCGCACCGAATCCTCGGCACCCGTTCCAACACTGCCATTTGAAGTCAATGCCAATGCATCAGGCGTAATGACAAAGGCCGCGTCTATATCTTTCTGGCGCAGCGCTTCAGCCGGTGAATTTGCGGTGCCCGTCAAATCGCGAACCCATTTTAGTTTTACGTCACCCAGTGACAAATTTGCATCATTCAACAGCCGACTTAAATACTCCAAGTGCGGCCCATAAGCTTGCAGCACAATTGTTTTTCCGCGCAAATCAGCAACCGTGCGAATGCCCTCTTTGACCACTAAAGCATCGCCACCTGCTGAATCTGAAAGTTTTGCAATCAGCACAGGTTTGGTGCGCGGATCTTTCGCAAGTAGGTCACTGGCCAAGTTAATCATGCCTAAGGTCCCACGCAGATAAGGCGTTTTACCCGACATATATTTTTCAATTTGACGCGCAAAAACGTCTTCTCGCACCAGCTTAAAATCAAGCCCGGCCTGCGCGAACAATGATCCCGGTGCAGTTGCAACACCATTGCCATTCGCATAAATTGTCGCTATATCCGCACCCCAAGAAATAATTGGGAGTTCTGTAGTGCCATTTTTAACGGAAGCCACAGAACTTTGCTTTTGCAAAAGGTCGACAAGCGGAAGCGGAGTGATGTACTCCACCGCCCAACTACACAACGCAATCGAGTACACAAAAAGTCCACACAATAGCTTACGAGTTATAGTATTCAAATCCTTTACCCTCTTAAAAAATGTGACAGCATGAAGTAAGGCCTAGCTTATAGATCAATGGTGCAGTTTCATAGTTCCCCGTTGTTCGTGCCACTTAATTACGACAAGCAAATAATTAGCTGTGGCAAACTAGCTCACCGCCCAAAACCCAAGCCCTTGAGATTGAATGAGTCTATCTGCCGATAATGAAAATGTCATCTACGCTCGCCTAACTTGGGATGAGCAGGGCCAGCCTTTATCGCACATGTTTGATGATATCTATTTTTCCAGCGCAAGCGGGTTGGAGGAATCTCGTCATGTTTTTCTAATGCACAACCAATTATTGCAGCGCTGGAAGACGCTTAAAAGTGGTACGCAATTCGCTATCGCCGAAACCGGTTTTGGTTCTGGTTTAAATTTTCTCGCCGCGTGGGATTTGTGGTTGAAAGTTGCTCCCGCCGATGCACAATTACATTTTGTGAGTGTTGAGAAGTTTCCGCTCAGTAAACCCGACTTACAACGAGCACTTGCGCTTTGGCCGGAGGTAACCGCCTTGTCTGAGCAGCTCATTAACGCTTATCCAGAATTTGTCGGCAATAGTTTTCATCGCTTGAACTTTATGGAGGGGCGAATAAAACTCACACTGATTATCGACGATGCAACGCTGGGCTTTTCTAAGCTATTAGCGACAACCCATCCACTCTTCGCAAAAACCGGTGCCAAAATAAATGCCTGGTTCCTCGATGGATTTGCGCCATCCAAAAATCCACAGATGTGGAGTAACGCGCTATTTGATTGCATCAACAAACTCAGCGATAAAGATACAACGGCAGCAACTTTTAGCGCAGCGGCGATTGTTAAAAATGGCCTCATGCACGCGGGCTTTACTATTCAAAAAGTGCCTGGTTTTGGTCGCAAACGCGAGATGGTGAAAGCCTTTTTTACCGCAGAGCACGAAGCACTGAATGCTGATCAATTTACGTTTAGCGGCAGCTTCTCTCCCTACCCTGTGCCTTGGGCTATCCAAAAAAACAAGCCCCAATTTATGTTGCGCCATGCGGTTATTATTGGCGGCGGCTTAGCAGGCTGTCATAGCGCGCGCGCGCTTGCGGAACGCGGTTGGCGAGTCAGGTTAATCGAGCGCAACGCCGAGCTAGCAACCGAGGGCTCCGGCAACTCTCAGGGCGTCGTTTACGCAAAACTTTCTCCGCTGGACGAAGCCCAAGCCGCCTTTAATTTGACGAGTTTGCAATATGCGCTCAACTACTATCAAAAGCTGTGGCCCTCCATTGGCGAAAACTGCGGCGTACTCCAATTGAGCTATAAACCGGCAGAAGCTCACTTGCATAATTTATTGCAAGAGCGCTTTGCCCATCTGCCAGGCTTGGTGGAGTTTGTGGATGCTCAAAGAGCTAGTGATATTGCCGGAGTAAATTTGTCACAACGTGGCTTGTATTTTCCTAAGGCGGGCTGGATAGACCCGCGCAAACTCTGCAAACATTTAGTAGACCACCCTAACATTGAAGTTCTTTACCAGACAGAAGCGCTGGAGTTAAAACAGCAGAACAACACCTGGCAAATCTCAACGGCCGATAGGCTCCTCGCCAGCGCCCCCGTTGTGATCATCGCTAACGCCAAAGATGCTCTTGCATTCCCTCAAAGCGCTCATCTACCGATTAAAAGTATTCGCGGGCAAGTGACTTACCTACCACAAACCCCAACAAGTCCAACGCTAAAAACAGTGGTTTGCAGCGAGGGTTATATTTGTCCCCCGGTCGACGGCATGTTTTCTACCGGAGCGACCTTTAACCTCAACGATACCGACATAGACTTACGCACCTCGGACCACCACACAAACCTCAATCATCTTTACGAGCATACGTCGGCCATAGCCGAATGCTGGGCAGATCTCGATGTCGATAACCTGAGCGGCCGAGTAGGTTTTCGCTGCAGCTTACCCGACTACTTGCCAGTAGTCGGCTCGCTGCCTCTAATTGAGCCTATGCTGCTCGACTTCGCGCCTCTGCGCAAAAATGCAAGAGCAGGTGTGGTTAGCCCTGGCAGCTATTTTTCTGGGCTTTATATTAATATCGGACATGGCGCGCGCGGCCTTACTTACACGCCGCTTTGTGCAGAACTCCTGGCCTCAACGATAAATCAGGAAGTAATGCCGATCGCGACGCCGCTGGTGAATGCGCTGAACCCGGCAAGATTTTTGATCAGGGATTTAATTCGAAATAAACGCTAAGGGCAAACCGCCGCAACGGCAAAATGAGATTCCTCGGTCTATACTCTTGGCTATATTCCCACCAAAGAGAAAAAATATGCTCACCAACCACTCGCGCACATACAGTATTTATGATGACAATGATTTTATTCATAACTATTACGAAAGACTGGTGCTAGAGGAAATTTTGCGTCAGAGCCATAGGGTTAAAGAAGGGGATCGTGAATTTATGGCGGATGTCGCCTGCGTCGCGCTGAATCGCCTACCCGCGCGTTACATTCGCCACGACGTAGACACCACTTTTTTTATGTCCCCAAAAGACAGAGAAGATACGGAGGAGAAAATAACCAGCGCGGTCACCGACGCATTGGCTTATGTTGAAGGCCGCGAGTCAGCGATTGGGTTTGATACTAGCGCCAAAGAAGAATCGAGCGGCAAGGCTATTGAATCCAGCGATGGCAACAGCACCACCAACCCGCCAAGAACTGAAAAGAACTCAATCAAAAATGGAAAAACAGCGACAGCAAAAAATTCGGATAAAAAAGCAAAAAAGTAGCATCAGTATTCAGCAAAGCACTCAGCCTTCATGCGCCACACCAGCCGCTATTATCTGCGAGCCGCTGCCGCAGGCTATGACTGTGCGCATAGCGGATTCGACAGTCATGTGGGGCAATATTTCGACGCTATCCGCGCCTAAATGGTAGATCATCCCGGAGGTTAAAAAAGGTGCAGTTGGGACATAGACCGTGAAATCACCGTTATTATGTTTGGCAGTAATAATGCCGGTTACTGAGGTCTGAACATTGCGCCCCATGATGTAAGCGCGACATACGTCTCCTTTTAATAAAGACGCATTACCTTCACCACCAAGCAACTGCGACACCAATTTATTAATGGTGTGATAACCGGGCAACAATTTTCCCAGCACATCATCCATCATATCGTGCAGCCACTGTCCTATATTGGTTTTTACCAACAAACCAATAAAGAAACAGGCCAACAAAAGCACAACTACTCCCATAAAATCGGCCATGTAGCTAGTCGTGGGCGACCAAGTTGCGACCCATTCACTTACGGGCTTAATTAGATGCGCAATAAACCCGAACAACCACTCCGCAAACAGAATTAAAATGGCCATGGGTAACATCACCATAAAACCGCCGAGTAGAGTAATACTGACAAATGCTCGTAAACGCTTC
>JAYWHF010000263.1:0-3889 GCA_043777855.1 Gammaproteobacteria bacterium
CCGCCAAGGTGCAGGCGGCAGAACGCATTTGGTCAGCCCGGCGATGGCGGCGGCGGCGGCGGTGCATGGGCATTTTGTTGATGTGCGCCGGTTTGTTTAAACTTACTGATTAAATTAACCCTCTTTATCGCGTGCAGGCAATGTCAGTCGTATCCTTTCAACTGCTATTCGACCAACCTATAGGCGTATCACATGCCTTGTACAGTAGCTTGCAGGCGTTGAACATTTCCAGCGAGGTTGAGGACTTGTCTTTGCATGGAAATCTGCGTATGGAACATCGCATACAGGACGCACATCAGCCAGAATTAATCGACGACATTCAAAAAGAACTCAGTACGAGCACAACACCCCACTTACGAACAGCTTTGCAAAAGCAGTTTCAAGCTAGATACGTCAGAAGCCCTTCTTCTGTTCGGTTTTTAGGAGTAACGGTAAGCTTGCCTACTTCAACAAAGCTGATTCATGTGACAGGCTTGGGTGGACTGTTCAAGCGATTGTTTAGCGATCCAACCGTAGCGGAAACTTTGCGCGATGCTCTTGACGTGTCTTTGGGAGTTAGTCGACTTTTGCCGCCTGACAAGGCAAGTTGGAGGCCTAGCCATACCCAAGCATTAGCAGATGCACTAAACGCAAGTGATGACGATGAATTTGCGGCTTTTTTTGATGTTGTTCATCGTCAAGTTTCAAGCAACCCACCATGCTGGTGGGCAGCGCTTGAATCTGAACTCAAGAAGCAAAGCAATCAACTTAATAACGCTGAGCAGATAGTGCATGCACTAGGCTTGGGCAGCTTTGAACCTGATGAGCATTTGTTGGTCTACAAATATCGCGTTAAGGATGCCGGTCTGCTTTATCAGCCTACTACTGTAGAAAGCAATACCTATCTTTATCACTTTCCAAACCCACCTGTACTTACACCTTTGAGCGGCATCAGTATGCCATTGGCAACTGGGTTACTTCCTTGCAGTGAGTTTCTGCATCACCCACTTAGCAACATCAAGGCAACAGCCGCACTAGACCGAAACATACTGACACTTGCTAGGCTACCAAAACTAGGCAGTGTCTTTTCACAAATCCAGAGCTTACGCCAAATACATCGGCAGCAATTGCATCGTGACTTCCACGGCACAGTGGAAAATGTGAATTGGCTCGAACGACACAAGCTGGCTTTTTAGACAATCAAGATGCTAGAAACACCTCAACCTCATCCACTAGCCGGCTTGGCGCATAGGCTCCAACGGCTAGTCGCTGACCGCGATGTGGCTGAATTACGCCGCTGCCTTGACGGTGAGCGTTTGCCGGCGATCAGCCGGGAGGGTGATGACCCGGCAGACATCATTTGGGAATGCATAACGCGCGTTATGCAACCAAGCGCTGATTGGTTGGGCATGTTTTCTGATCTCACGGCACAAGCCCTGACCGATCTAGCACAGATGCTCGCAGTGCTGGTGTCGAAATCTGATTTACTCATTGCAAACTCACGGTTTGATCACGCCGCCAGTACAGGTAATAGCGACACACGAGTAAACGCTGAAAATTACTGGCGGGACAATGAGAACTGTGTATTCAATAGTATGCGTCTCTCAAGTTACTTACCAGCTGCTGCATCCCTCAACACAGCACTAAATCAGTTTGAAGAAACCGTCGCTGATATTCCTTTTATTATCACTGGAAGAACACCCGAGGCGCTACAAACTGCGCGTATCGCACAACAGATCGATGACAGTCTAGCTAAACGCTGGCTTGCACAATTAACACAGAAATTGAGCGAAGATACATTGCTGGCAAGCGGTATTAGCCGAGCACAAGTTTTGCAGGCTTGGCGCGCATTGCTTTGGATACCTGACACACTCGAAGATAATCGCCCAAACGCGCCCCTAAAGTTAGCATTGCAAGAAATATCTGCGCAGTGCGATAACCCTGCGACTGAACGTGTATTGCGACTTATGCTGCAACTAGCGGCTGATACTTGTGGAGGTCAGGCGCATGTATGGCGCGAATTTTTCTCTGCGTCAACACACTGGTCGCAAAAAATACAAGAAATTGCGCAAGACATATGGCCGATAGACAGCCACGCTGATGTAGTTTTAACAAAGCATGGTTTTTTGCAAGATTGGCAACGCTTACTATCAACGACACAACGGTTGAAAGTACGTGAAGTGATTCAAAAAAATGATCTCACTAAACTCAATAGAATTTGGTTTGACTTATTGAATACACATAAAGGAGAACAACAAAAACTACCCGCTATGCTGGCTGTATTAAAGAGTATCTTAAGCTCGCAACAATCTCGATCTGTAAGTGATAGTGACTTAAGCATACTTGCCAATGAAGATGTGCGGAGTGCGCCTCAAACGGAAGTACATGGATCAGACGAAAAGGCCCGTACGAACAATAACATTCCTAGCGCATACGAACAGTATCAGAATGTCGTCAAAGTACTACAGCAAATTGAAACACGGCTGGGCCAACGTGATTGGGTCAAAGCGGATAAATTTAGTGCCGATTTGATGGCTCAACAGAAAAAATGGGGGGCTGCGGATCAGTTCTTGAGTAAGTCCGCTTCTTCTATCGCCAAACTTTGGCAGCGATCGCACCAATTGGCAAAGGCACTTACGTGGTGGCAATTGGCCATTAATGCCGATGGAACTGACCCCGTCGCTAGATGCGGCGCTGCTGACACGCTCAAAGCCTTGGGCAGGGCTGCTGAGGCGCTTGCGCTTTATCAACAAACGACGAAAGACTTCCCAAGTAACGTTGTCGCTCGTAATGGCGCTGCTGACACGCTCAAAGCCTTGGGCAGGGCTGAGGAGGCGCTTGCGCTTTATCAACAAACGGTGACAGACTTCCCAAGTGACGTTGTCGCTCGCAATGGGTTAGCAAATCTTTATCGGAAACGAAAACGCTTTTCTGATGCTAGAAATTTATTGATGCATCAAAATGACAGCAACAATTTATTTGATCAGGTTGTTTTGTCACTTATAGATGCCGATGAGAAAAATTTTGAGGCGGCAATAGATCGATTACAAAAATTAATGCATAAGCCGCAAATTTCTTTGCTTGAAGGTAGGCGTTTGTTGCAGCTAAAAATTAGCTTACAACTACGAGCTGGCAATTACGCTGCAGCAATCACGGCCAGCAAAGAACTTGAGCGAATTAAGCACACGTCAGCGACCGTACGTTTATTGCTGCTACATGTTCAGCTGCTTGACAACCAATCGCCTGATCTCGCGGAGAAAATGAAAATGTATCCGGCTGAACAAGCTTTTTTTAATACCCTCAAACATTATCAGCACGACAAAGTAGAACTAGCCAGCAATGCAGATTTGTTTGAATTGGAAGCCGAAATGGTACTTGCCGCATGATGAGGTCAGCATGTTAGTCATCTGGTTGTGAAGTGCAAACTATCTAGCCTAGAGCTTGGCGATGAATAGCAAATACGAGACCATCATCTACTGGAGCAACGCGGATTCAGCCTGCATCGCTGGAGTGCCTGAGCTGCCGAGCTGCATGGCAGACGGTGCGAGTTATCAGGATGCGCTCGCCAACGCGCAAACCATCATTGGCCAGTGGCTGGAAACACCAACATCGCTAGGTCGAGCTATTCCTGAGGCACGCGGGCAATTACTCTTTGCTTAACGCACTAGCGACCCCATTTATTCAAACCCATCATCATGCAAAAATTCACCCTCCACACTGGCCTGGTCGCTCCCATGGACCGCGAGAACGTTGACACCGACGCGATCATTCCCAAGCAGTTTTTAAAGTCGATTCGCAAAACCGGATTCGGCCCGAATCTGTTTGATGCTTGGCGCTATCTAGACCCAGGCGAGCCTGGTCAAGACCCGGCTAGTCGCAAGCCCAACCCTGACTTTGTGCTGAACCAGCC
>JAYWHF010000264.1:0-3877 GCA_043777855.1 Gammaproteobacteria bacterium
CCCGGTGAAGCAGCAAGCTTTTTATTGTTAACACCACACATTGAATTAGCGCAACAACGCGACGGCCAAGTAATTGCACTTTCGCCGCCCGGTATTAGCGAAGAAAAAGGCCATCTTTACAGCGAAGAACCTTATCGCGGTGATGGCCTAGATCAAGCCTTTAAAAAAGCGCTCATCAACCAACCTGATAACACTATTCACAGTATTTACAGCAGCATGAATGGCGAAAACCATTGGGCAAAAGAATACGGCGTGGCGTTTTTGCGCAACCGAAAAGTATTTCAAGACCCAGTACGCACAGAACACCCCTAGGTTTGAAGGCAATCTCCGCAGAAGGTTTTACTATGAAGGCTAAAGGTTGGTGTTTAATGGGTTTATTCAGTTTTATTAATTTTTTCAGTGGATGTGGTGCAGCTATGACTAAAAACCCAACAAAATTCGCCCGTAGCGGGTTGGCCACAATGTACCGCGGTATTTTGCGTAGTATGGCGTTCGATTCTGGGCAACCGTTGTAATGTGTTGCATCACGCCAGATTGCGAAACACGCCCTTTGCGCGAAAAAGTACACTGCTGGGTAGGTTGGAAGTATTGTTGTTTCCTGCGCGTGGGCGTTTTCTTCTTTAAACCTAGTCATACTTACCTAAAGCTAGCCATGCCTATTTAAACCTAGTCGCACATTTTACGGATGTTATCTATGATTGATTTTGAGCTTGTCGACGAAATTCCTTGTGCAAATATTTTAGGTGAAGGTGTTCAGTGGAATCACAATGATCAGTGTGTGTGGTGGACGGATATTAAAGCGAACACAATTTTTCGCTATCATCTTCAATCAAAAAAATTAACCCAGTGGAGTACGCCTGAGCCTGTCGCCTGCTTTGCCTTTGTTGAAAATGATTCGCGGCTCTTGCTAGCCTTAGCCTCAGGTTTTGCGTGGTTTGAAAAAGACAGTGGCGCTTTTGAATGGATCGCTCAGCCTGAATTGCACTGGTTGGGAAATCGCTTGAACGATGGCCGCGTCGATCGGCAGGGGCGCTTTTGGGCGGGGTCAATCGTCGAAAATAAAGAAGTAGCTGAGCAGTGCGCGAGTTTGTATTGTTTAAATGCACGGCAGGAGGTGTCGCAACATCTTACTGGCTTTTCAATTTCGAATAGTTTGTGCTGGAATTTGGATTCAACAAAGCTCTATCACGCTGATTCGCCGAGCCGAAAAATTCATGTGTACGATTTCGATGCGCAAAAAGGTACCATCACTAATGGCCAGCTATTTGTAACAACAGAAGGCGCGGATCCTGATGGCAGTTGCATTGACGCCGAAAATTTTTTGTGGAACGCGCAATGGGGTGGTAGTTGTGTTGTGCGTTATTCGCCAGCGGGCTTTATTGATAGGGTGTTGTCTATGCCAGTTAGTCAGCCAACGTGTGTGGCGATCGGTGGAGAAGATATGAATTTGCTATTGGTAACCAGTGCGCGTATTGGCTTAACAGAAAATTCCTTATTAGCGCAGCCGCGCGCGGGAAATTTATTTGTGTATCGCACGAATGTGAAGGGCGTTCGTGAAAGTTGGTATGGTTTAGGTGCGCAAGCCGATACGAGCTATAAATAGCTAAGCCTACCCTGTGCTCGGCTAAAATTTTAAATTTTATTTTCGATTTTAAAAATTTGAGGTGGCGAAGTTGAAAAAAACAATTCTATTTCTTGGTTTATTTGGTTTTTTTACACAGCTATTTAATGGCTATTTTATTGCTGGAGTTTTAGTAGCCTCCAGTTCGTTAGTGTTAATTTTCATGCTGAGTTTTTTTATTGAAATTGAGTATCAGCTTGTTAAGTGGGCAATACTATTTTTAGCAATTATTTCTGTGTTGGCATGTATTTACGATGCCTATGCGTATTATTCGACGCCTCAAGTTTGGGGTAGTTATTATGGTGGTTGGATCTGGTCAATTCCGGTAACAATATGTGTGACCATATTTACTGTAAAGATGTGGAGCGTATCTGCCGAGTAAAAAACAATCGCTGTTACATTTTAGACGTAGTGTCACCCCTATATTTCGCCGCATCACTCCAACCAGTCCACGTTCATTTCCCGCTCTGCGACTTGGCCTTGGTCGTCTACCGCGCGGATGTTGTGGATGCCGGCATCCGCACCGATTGACTTTTTTCGCAATGGTTTCGACGCATAAAGCAGCAGTTGATAATAGTTATCAATATCATTTGTAAAATATTCTGCCTGTGCTACATTACACCTAAATAGGAATTAATCTTATTTGGGTTTCGCCAATATTTTTCGTTTTATCTCGTGAGGAGCCTGGATATGCGTAACACCACCCACAGCTACGATTCGAACCGCGACTTTAACCGAGAAGTAGAATTTGACGATTTCCAAGCAGAGCTGCTGCAATTTCTGGCGTGCCGTTTTGGCTCCATTGCCTTAGCGGAGCGCATTAGCCTCGAGATGAAAACACGTATTACAGAAATGGATATCTTGGCGTTGGTAGGAAACCCTAAGGTGTATTTGAGTAGTTACGGGCTGTCGCTAGGCTTGCAGTTTTTGCAGGAAGAATTAGGTGTTAGCCCCCATCGCACAGAAAAAGAAATGGGCCGATAACGACCGACGACACAGATTACACCACTGGGAGCTTAGCAATGGCAGCCACGATCGATATCTACAGCGCTCTAAGCGCACGTGCTTACGCGCAGCAAAGCTGGCCTGATTTAGGTTTTCACGACCACGCGGCATGGTTGTTAGCGAAATTGCTCGGGGTAAATGCCCGGCTGCGCAATGAACCTGCGTGGGAGCGAAGCTGCGTATTGCGCAGTCAATGGTTTGATAGGCGTTGTCATGCGTTTTTTAAAAGACACCCGCAGGGAATGTGTATTGACCTTGGCGCAGGCCTGAGTACGCGCTTTCATCGCTTAAGCGCCGCTCACGACTGGCCGCGTTTCAGTTGGGTTGATGTTGATTTGCCTGAGATTATTGCGCTCAAGAAAAAAGCCATGCCTAGGATTGATAATTACCAAATGATCAGTGCCGATATTGTAAAAGACGATTGGTTAGCCGCAATCGGTTGGCACCCACATACGTCATTAATCATCACCCTAGAGTCAGTGCTCGCGGACATGCCCTTAGCCGAAATTGAGACGGTGTTTGCGGCTATCGCCAAACATTGCGCAAGCGCGAGCCGGGTTGACATTGTGTTTGATTACGCCATTTCAGCCGTACCTTGGTACCGATTTTTCGCACACCGCTCGCGGTCTTCAGTATTGCGGCACCTAGTAAATAGCATGGCCGCGTCGGGTTTTGTGTTAATACACAGCGAGCCTATCAACATGGGGTTGGATAACGCTGATGAGCTGTTTGTGTGTTCAATGGACAGTCGACTAAGACAATAAAACCAGACAATAAAACCAGAAATAGAACTACATATCAAACATAAATAATAATCATTGCTATTTGAGAGTAATTTTGGCATTCTTTGGCGCAACAATTGACATAGCTATTGATATGGCTAGTCAATAAAACCTGTTGCAATACACCCATAGGAAGCCTGCCATGCATCGCGTTGATCGTTTACCCTTGAATACTGAGCTACACCCGTGCAGTAAACTCGTTATTGCTATCGCCCTGTTCAGCTCAACGTCCCTTGCTATCAGTGAAGTGGCCTCTGAGGCTGTTGTTGATGTTCAAGAAGTTATCGTTACAGGTACCAAGCGGGCAGAGAGTCTCCAAACCGCTGTGCAGAGTATTACGCTATTCAAAGAGAATGATGTTGTAGGGTTACAGTCAGGCTTCGATGTTTTTGACCGAATCCCCAATGTCGTTGTCCGGTCGAATGCATTTCTGCCAGTGGTTAGAGGGTTGGAGGGCAACGGTGTTGCT
>JAYWHF010000265.1:0-3874 GCA_043777855.1 Gammaproteobacteria bacterium
CCGGTGGCGATTTCGCTAGGCGTTGTGATCTCGGTAATATCGCTGAGCATTTTTGCGAGCCTGTGGGTTACGCGCAAGGCAGGCACTTAAAAGTCATGCAGTTAAATTGATGGCTTCTATTGACAATTTTTTTGCTTATTTATTAATTCATTGACTTATTTACTGTTAGCTCATTAAAGTTGCCCTAGTTTTTTCTAGGGCTTTTTTTTGTCCGTTGTATAAATGAGGCGATACCGGTGCCAGATATTATTATTATGTTTTTCTTGCTAGGTGTGCTTGCCGGAGTAGCCAAGTCTGACCTTGTGGTGCCCAAAGCAGCATACGATACGCTGAGCATTTTATTGATGCTGACACTCGGTTTGAAGGGCGGTTTATCCTTGCATGGACAAGTGAGTTGGCAATTGTTGCCGGAAGTTTTCGCGGTACTCTTAATCGGTTCAATCATTCCACTTGTGCTCTACCCCTTGTTGCGGCGCATGGTCAAGTTAAGTCAGGCAAACAGTGCAAGTATTGCGGCGCACTATGGTTCGGCTAGCGCCGGAACCTTTGCGGTTGCCTTGGCCTTTGCTGAAGCGCTTAATTTACCCATAGCACCGCAAACCACGCTGTATCTCGTGTTACTAGAGTTGCCGGCTATTGTTGTTGCCATTTTGTTGTATCGAAAAGTGAACGGCGGTACCGGCAGTGCGGCCGCCATCTGGCATGAAGCACTCACGAGCCGAGGTGTTCTTTTGTTGGCGGGTGGGGTGGTGATTGGCTATTGCTATGGGCCTGAAGGCAGTAGCGCCATAGCCCCTTTATTTTTAGATTCTTTTAAAGCGCTACTCGCACTTTTCTTATTAGAGATGGGGTTGTGTGCCTCCAAACATCTTTATCCTCTGCCGCTTCAACATTGGCGTTTAATATGTTTTGCACTCATCGCTCCGCTGTTTTTATCGATGATCGGTATGGCTGTTGGTGTGCTCTTCAATATGCCTATGGGCACGACGCTGATATTAAGTTGTTTGGTTGCTAGCGCATCTTACATTGCGGCACCGGCGGCAATACGAACCGCGATTAAAGAAGCCGATGTGGGCATTGCGATTTTTGCAGCGCTCGGCGTTACGTTTCCGTTCAACGTGTTGATCGGTATCCCCCTCTATTACAAAATGCTGATGTGGTTTACCGGTTATTAGCTAAGACGTTAAAAGTATTTATACATTTCCAAAAAGAACGTTAGAGTTGCGGCAATTTAATGCTATGGAAAACTCCTCGATGAAAATACGCAATATTGATTTAAAAGAAACAGCTGTTAATCAAGAGCATGAAGCGCTGCACATTCCGCCACCTGAAGATACCAGTAACAGCTCTATTATTAAGTCTGCTGTTGGCGTTGTATTATTTAGCTTAATCGCGCTGGTAATTTTGGGTGTTGTTGAATTATTTAAAGGGAGTTGGGCTGAGGGTATTCATTTAGTCAACCTAACCTTTCAAGACACAATGTTTTGGAAAGCGTTTTTTGTGGGGCTGATTGCACAAGCGATTGATGGCGCGCTTGGCATGGCGTATGGCATTACCTCGACTAGTTTTTTATTAGCAACTGGCGCTTCACCGGCATTGGCAAGTGCATCGGTACATATGGCGGAAGTTTTCACCACGGGTGCTTCTGGCGTCGCGCACGCACGGTTAGGGAACGTGGATAAAAAACTTTTTATCCGCTTGTTGGTTCCGGGCATTCTTGGTGGCATTACCGGCGCTATCGTAGTGACGCAAATTGATGGCAGTATTTTAAAACCGTATGTCACAGCCTACTTACTGTTAATGGGCGTTTATGTATTGAGTAAAGCGTTTCGAAAAAAAATCGCGGCGCGATCTGAAGAGGCTAAGCATGTTGCTAAACTGGCATTCTTGGGTGGCTTTGTGGATACGTCCGGTGGTGGTGGCTGGGGCCCGGTGGTTACAACCACTTTAGTGGGCACGGGGCACAATCCACGCACCACCATTGGCACGGTGAATTTTGCTGAATTTTTCTTAACCTTGGCCAGTGCTACTGCACTTTTTGTCTTGGTTGATGAAAGTATATGGCACGTGGTAATCGGTTTGATTTTAGGCGGTTTACTGGCAGCGCCTTTCGCGGCGATTTTATGTAAACGAATTGCGCCGCGCAGGTTGCTGGTATTAGTGGGCGCGCTGATTGTGGCTATATCTCTGTTTAATTTGTACAAGCTTTTTTAGAAGACGAAAAAATTTGATGAATGCACACAGTGAGCTTATTTTTTAATTATTACCGTTCCACTGGTTTTGTTTCTGCCGCTCTGTTTCGCTAAATAGAGCTGTTCATCGGCTGATTGCACTAATTCAGCTACATTGTCAAAAATTCCGATGGGCTTGCTGCAAACACCGATGCTGATAGTTACAACACTGGAGACTGAGGATGCGGGATGCACTATGTGCAAATCTATAATAAGTTGTCGCAATATTTCCGCAAATTGAATCGCGCTACCTAGGTCGCTGCGAGGTAAGAGACAAATAAACTCCTCACCACCGTAGCGAGCGGAGAGGTCGCCGAACCGTTTTGTCGAGGATTTTATGCAAGCTGATATTTTTTTTAAGCACTCATCGCCGGCTTGATGGCCGCAGGAGTCGTTGTACTGTTTAAAAAAATCGACATCAAGAATGAGTAGACTAAGTTCCGTACCGTCGCGTAATGCGCGCCCCCACTCTATGGTTAAATGTTCGTCGAAATAGCGGCGATTATGCAGGCCGGTTAGCGCGTCAATATAGACCCAATTGCGCAATAAATCGGTTTGCGATTTTAATGTGAGGTGCGTTTTCACGCGCGCGCGAACAATTTTAGGGTTGAAGGGTTTAGCGATAAAATCCACGGCGCCTGCGTCAAGCCCGCGCGACTCTACTAAATCACTAGCGTGTGATGTTACAAAAATAACCGGAATACCCTGAGTGAGTTTATCGGCTTTTAGTTGTTCGCAGACTTCAAAACCGTTTAGGCCGGGCATTTCAATGTCCAGCAATACCAAGTCGGGTAGTTCGTTAATGCACACAGACAGGGCCTGTTTTCCATCTGTTGCCATAAATATGTCGTAGTCGTCGATAAAAAGGTGGTGAAGCACCCGAATATTGATGGGCTCATCATCCACCACCAACAGCCTCGGCCTGCTAGGCGCGGAAGCGATGCTGGTAACGTCAATGACAGCCGTTCTGTCATGATTATTATCTGCCATTTATCAGCTATGCCGCCCCCCCACTGATCGTTGTTTTTAAAGCGTCACATAATTGCAAAGCATAGTCGTAGTCTAGTTGCGAAATAGCATCCTGTAAGGCAATTAGCGGATCTTTGTACACGCTCACATCATATTGCTGTTGCAGCATCGCAATAGTCGCGTTCGCTGCCATATCTGAGCGTTTTAATTGTTTCACCAGAATGTCGAGTGTTATCGCAAATGCCCTATTGTCGGGCGCGCACGTGTCCTGCTTACCGTTATCTTGGCCGATGTAGGGCGCTGAGCTGGCTTGCATGTTGGACAAGAGTGTTTGCAGCTGTGGTGCGCCAGAGGAAATGGCCGCGCTGACCTGATCAACGAGTGATTTGGCAAGCTCCGCTGATGCGTGGCTTGCCAGTTGACGCTCACCCTCAGCCGCAAGCCCTACAAGCGCTGTTACGCCCATAGTGCCCGCCAAGCCTTTCAACGAATGTAACTCGCGTTTTATGGCTGTGTAGTCTGCGGGAGCAAGTTGTGCCGTTAGGCGCTCAGGTAAGGCGTTGAGGTTGCTTATAAACATGGGTAGCAGGCGCTGGTAGAAATCCAGCGTACCGCCTAGGCGATTAACAGCACCGGCCAGATCGATGCCGGCCGCATCGGCAACTTTTAGTACC
>JAYWHF010000266.1:0-10954 GCA_043777855.1 Gammaproteobacteria bacterium
TGCCCTTGCCGCATACGCAAGCTATCAAAGCGCTGTCCGTGTTGGTCAAATGACTCATACTAGCGCTGGCGTCGTCGCAACTCAGCGATTGGATACGGCTTCCCTTGCAAGCGGTTATGCAGACATCTGGAGTCCTGAGCAGGAAACTGAGTTACTTGCCAAAATCAACGTCGTCGATTTATCAGACGAGCGGGCGGCAGGAACCAAGGCGAAAACAGCCTTGATAGTGCAGGGCGTCGTGATGTTTGCATTGTTATTGGTAGCCGTCTTACTGTTCGCCGGAGCAGCGGCTCGGATTGTTTGGATCGGAAGATTCAGATACTTAGTCCATGCAGCCGTTGATGCGTCGGTCAACGGACTACGCCACAGCTGGCGAGAAGCCTTGCAACGGTGGCGGTGGCGTCTTCCGGAGCGTGAAATGGAGCTAGCCAACTATATCGACCAGGTGAACTTTGCCACCGTGATTGACAAGTCCCCATTGCTGGACATTGGCACAAGTTTGGGATTGCTTGAGCATCGTGGCCATTTGTTGGCACCTGCACAGCACCAACCTGTCCGAATGAGCGTTGCTGACATGCTCCAACATGTAGAGGTGCTTGGCGGGTCGGGTGAGGGTAAATCTCGCAATTTTTACATTCCGCTCGTCCATCAACTGCTCAAACTCCGCAAACAGGGTTACCCGATTGCACTTTATGCGACTGACGACAAAGGTGCCATCGGTGCAGACATTCTCCAGGCCGCAAAGGAGGTGGGACTACCAGATGGTGACATCCTCGTCATTGGCACTGGCCCAGACGATTACCGCGTTGACCTGCTGGCCGGCCTTGAGCCTGTAGAAGTTGCTGACATAATTAAAAGCGTCGCCAAGCAAGCTGGTGGTGAATCTTCTGATGACTTCTGGCCTGACATGGCTAGCGACTTACTCTTGCAGGTGGCAGTGGTGCTCCAGGCAGCTGAGTTCACGGCCAGCGGCGAAGCCTGGGTGGCTAAATCAGAGATGAGGATGTATAGCTTGCTGAATATCTTGCGAGTCGCAAGCTCAGACGTTGAGATCGAAAAAGCACTCCAAATCGTCTTAAATGCACTCCAAGACCGAGATGATCAGTACCGTCGCGTGGCACACCTCGATAAAAACGGGCTTAAAGCGGCCATTGATTATTTGGTGGAAAACTGGCTGAGCATGGTCGACGCCACAAAAGATGGCATCCGAGCAAACGCTCGTAAGGCGCTGCGTTCATTTGCATTCAAGGATGAAATTGCACGAGGTTTTGCTGACGGGGCAGGGGACAAGATCATTCCCGCCAGCGAAATCATCAGCAACAAAATCAAAATCATCAATGTGAGCCAAATTGAACACGGTAGTGCTGGCCGTATGGTGTCTATCATGCTGAAGACCCTGTTGTTCAAGCAAGCACGTCAAAGTGAGCAACGTGATCCATTGTTTGCCAAAGAGCGTTTGAACTGGTGGTTCAATCCAAAACTAGGACCAGATACTGATAAATACGCGATCAACGTGTTTCTTGCGGACGAATATCAGGGCATTGTCACTTCCAGTAGAGACGATGGCCTGAGTGATGCGACGGTCTGGAACGTCCTGCGAAGCGCGGGGATAGCTGGTGTGTTATTGAGCCAATCAGTAAGCGCATACCGTATGGCCGTTGGTGATAAGGCCACCGACAACATGCGCCGGAACTGGCGGACGAAAATCATCCTCAGAACTGAGGATCTGCCAACAATTGAAGAAGCAAAAAAACTTGCTGGCAAAACCATGCGCTTTCAGTCCATGAGCTGGGAGCACATGGAGAGTGCAGTCGCGGTGCGTCGTGAGACTAATGTCTGCGCTGAAAATTTACCTCCTGTCGCTTGGAATCCTGAAATGGACGAGATTCCGCTCTTTTTCACACCTGGTCATTACAGTGGCTTCAACTTCTCCGGCTACCAACAAGCCTACCAAATTGATCAGCGTTTCATCGCCCAAGATAGTATTTTGAGTCAGGATTCATCGCGATTGGGATCGATGCAGGCTGCCGCCTGGCGCCAAGAGGATCGCACGATGAGCGTATTGCAACATGGCTCAAGTGAGGTCGAGGCGGTGCGTGATGAAGACTTGATGACGATGGGACGTGCTCGCGCACTTGTTTTTGTCCAACGTGCTGGCGGTACGCGGGTGGAATTTGTAAAACTCAACGGTTAACAACGGATAAGGTAACAACATGGAAAATACATTAGCTCAACAAGCACAACGGCTTAAAGCGACTCAGTTAGAGGAGGATCGCCGTGCCGAGGAGCTCAAAAAAGCGGCGGCGGACGTTGAAAAGCAAGATCAGAAAAAAGACCTTGACGCCAAAGAAGGGAAGGTCAGTTCTGGATCCGAACTAAACCGTGTCGACGACGATCGCAAGGCAGATGATCGCAAGGCAGACGATCGCAAGGCAGACGATCGCAAGGCAGACGATCGCAAGGCAGATGATCGCAAGGCAGATGATCGCAAGGCAGACGATCGCAAGGCAGATGATCGCAAGGCAGATGATCGCAAGGCAGATGATCGTCCTCAAGTTGAAAAATCCAGCGCAGTCGAATCCAGTCGCACCGGTCTTGATCAACAAGTCGCTGACGCTAGGGAGAAGTCCGAGCTTCAAAACGGCGTTCGTCCTGGCAACAGTAAAAATGTATTAGATCCAAAGGACATCGCAAACCAGGAGCGTGAGCAAAACACGAATCGCCCTGGTTCTGAGCGGAATAATTCAGTGGGTATGAGTGCTGCTGAATCCAAATTGGAGCGTGAGCACGTTCAAAATTCTAGTCAAAACATAGCCGCCGAGCGCGCCGCCATGAGCTACTCATTGAGTAAAAATGCTCAACAAGAGGGACGTAATAGCGCTGAAAAACAGGAAGTTAAACAGATCCAACCAAGCAAGCTCTCCGAACGAATGGAAACGCGGAACTCTGAAAAAGCTCAAGAAAATGTACAAGCCGGAAAAGTTACACCTGGTGAAAATACAAAAGATCATGCCGCCAACGCTGAAGTTAAGTTGGAGATGGAAAAACAGAGACGTGTCGAGCAGACCAGTACAAAAAAGAACGACAAAGCTGTTGAGAAAACCTTATGAGCGCGAAATTTTCAACCATTTTTATTGGACTGGTCGTTGCAATCTCCATGTCATTTGCCAACGCACAGGCACAAGAGGGCGGGGGGTTCTTTAAGAAAAAGCCAGTCGAAGTGGCTGCTCCGGCATCTACAGCTGCTGGATCAACTGGCTCAATTGAGTCAGCGCCCAAGCCTATTGGCTCAAAGGTTACTCCTGGCTGGGTGATAGGTGGTAATAGTGGTAGTAAAGCCAGCGCGCCAACGCCGGCTGCACCCATTCCGCTGCCAAGCCAAGCGAGCAATGGCGCGCGTCCTCCGCCTGCGGCCCCCATGCCTATACCGCAGGAAAAAAAGCAGTCTGCAGGTAGCTCAAAAACGCTAGCGCAAGCTAACGTGCCAAAGCAATCGCCAAAACCAAAGGTTAAGACCATGAGCAAGGCAGATGCTGCAGATGCTCCATCACCTGTTGCCGCTGCGTCTGAAACAACACCAATCGCCATAGTGTCAACTGCACGTCCTGCACTGGCTGCCGCTTCAGATCCTCGCGCTGCATGCAGTGGTCAAAACTTCATCGTCGCGATAGTTTGCGTTTCAATTAAATGCGAGTTGCCTAATTTCAAAAATCACGCTGAATGCGTAAAACTGAGAGCACAAAATGATACCAATCGAATCATCCCAAGCCAAAAATTCAGCGATTAAGGTGACGCCACCGCTAAAAACAGTGCTACACGCTGCAATCGCGGAGGAAAAATTAAATCAAGTTCGATCGCGTAGAATAAAAAAAGCAGGGAAAACGCCTTTGACAAGCGCCGAGCTGGTGGATAAATTCTTTACCCATGAGGTCGTGGAGCCAATTGAAAATAGCACGTCCAATGAAGATTTTGAAGCATTGGATGCCTGCCAGATTGTGCAAAACGGTGGTGCGACTACTGATATTAAGAAAAAAAATGTGATGGATGATGTGGATGATTTTTTAATGGAGCATAGCAATCCCATGCCCGCGCAAGTAATAAGCACGGTCGGATCTTTAGGCAAAAATACCGACCTCCAAGTCTTGGACAAACTAATCAAAGATATTGAGGGATCTGGTGTCGTCTAAAGTCATGACCATCCGACTGTCACAGTCGGAGTCTGAAGCACTGACGAGGATACGGGCCACAAGAGAGCTCGCCACAAGTTCACGCAAAACAATCAAAGAGATATTGAGTGAACTGATCTCTGACGCCTACGTGATTTTCAAGAGAGATTTGTTAAGCCTGCCAACCCAGCGTGAAGTTGTTACGCTTGAGTTTGCCAGCGTAGTGGAAAGAATTGCATTCGAAAAATCAGACGAAGAGCATACAAGTCTTGAGGAAATTAAATTAACCAAAGCGCTTAAATACGGCCATGCTGACTTGGTCAGAGAGTTAATTAAGCGGTTTGATCAGCCTACCAATCAAAAAAATGAACCACTCGGCAAGCCAGGCATTTGAGGGCAGTGATGCAACGCAAGCCAAAGCCGAGCTGCTAAGGCGCGCTTTGCTTGTGCAAAAAGCATTGGCATTACTTGCACGATTGAAGGCAATACAGGCGGTGTGTGCAGGGCAGTTGTCCACGGCGGGCGGGTGTACCAAAAACGTAGTCAGGTGGTCTCTGAGCGAAGCGAAGGGGACGCAAAGCGTCCCCTTACTTTAATTTTTTTTCAAAATAAAAACGAATTTCGAATGCTTTTTAAATCTTGCAATTTGACTTAAAACGCCTAAAGCGTAATAGAAATCTACAAATATCTAGTAAAACGTAGGTATTTATTACGCTTATCGTAGTATATTTATTACAATTTGTTTAAATGATTTTTTAAAATAGTTTAATGAATTTATATTTTCGTTGCATAATTAATCCATATTAACGAATGGAGGCATTGAATTGTGGCAACATTAGCAGCTAGTGACCTAGTCACCGTTTCACAGCTCCGGCGCGATCTGTCGCTGGGTCTTCCCGCTGAATTTACTTTCAAGCCGTCCAACGATGGCTGGACTGTTTCAGTCTTAGTCGATGATCGTTATGACTTTCATCTTTCAGCGACCAATAACAGTATCGGAGCCCGAGAATTTAAGACTTTAGGCGCCGCTGTTCGGCAGGTTCAAAGCATTTGCGGACTAACCAATCCGCCAACTCTTTCCTTTTTATCCCCTTCAAAAAGGGTCTCAAACTCAAATTAATAGACGAGCCTTGGGGTGTTGTAGCACCCCAAGACCCTAACCAAAATAGAAGAATAGGACTTCCAAATGGCTAAATCAACTATATCTGATAACCGCGCTCTCGACCTGATTGAGGCTGCCTTAGAGATCGAAAAAATAGATGCGTTGGAGGCAGGCGAGGTTGGCTACATGCCGCGCATTCTCGTGCAGACTACCTTGCCGTATCGAGACCCCAAGACACAGGTCTACACGCGGCACAACGGGGATTTGAAGCTTTCCCTTCTGTCACCCAACGGCGTGCCATTCGGCAGCATCCCGCGCTTCCTGGTGAGTTATCTGGCGACTGAGGCAAAGCGTACTGGCTCACCAATCATTAGCCTAGGCCACAGCCAAGCTGAATTTACGAAGATTTTAGGCATGAAAACTGCGGGTGGCGCCCAGACAGACCGCATGAAGCAGCAGTGCAAGCGTTTCTTCACAACCATGCTGACCATGGAGGTGGCTCGAACGAATGAACAAGGGGTCATCCAAGAGGCAATGGAAAATGTATTGATCGCCAAAAAAGCATTTATTTTCTGGCAGCCGAGAAAAGATGAGCCCAGCCTGTGGGAGTCCACCATGGAACTGACGACGGACTTTTACCAAGAGTGTATAACGCGGCCGGTGCCGGTCGATTTGAGGGTCATGGACGCCCTCAGCGCCTCGCCAATGGCCATGGATGTGTATGTCTGGCTAAGTTACCGAGTTGTCAAGGCCAGGAGTGTCTCCACCCTGCCTTGGCAAATACTAATGAGACAATTTGGCTCAGCGGACGGAACAGAAGTGAGGACGTTCCGACGACATTTTGTGCGTGCGCTTAAACAGGTCATAGAAGTGTCTAACTGGCATCCCTCCATAAGCATTGACGACAAGGATGGATTAACAATCTATCCGGGAAAAGGTCATATTTTGCCTGTGAAAAAATTGTGAACAAGTCTAGGATGGTTGAGAAGTTATTCATGGACACTTTGTCCGGTCTGCATCGAAGCTGCCCCCCAATGAAGACGGGATAAATAAAAGTTATTCATGGACACTTTGTCCGTTTTAGCGCTTCTCTAATACCTGTATTAATACCTTAAGACCTGTATTGAAGAAATTGCAACTGTGGACAACCAATACCCTATCGAGTCCCCCAAGGGACGGAAAGAACCCCCAAACGGCACTTCGTGTCCGTTTAGCTAACCCCCCAACCCCCTCTGCACGAGGGGGAGAAACAACCATGTCGCCCAGCAAGAAAGGATGGTTTTTGCTACCAGGTAGAAGGGCAGCTCAAACCGCAAAAGACAGACAGGCATGCATGGTTTAGGCTTCGCCACATGCCCGCTCAGGCGGGCATACCACCTTGGTTAGAACTCTAAGTCAACCTGCTTGGCAAGGAAAAGACAAAATACCAATTCGGGTACGGGTACGGGTACGGGATCGGGGTCATTTCGCGCCCGCGCGTGGCAACTTGTCAAAACCGACTGTTCGACGGTCGAACAGAGGCTCAAAACTTGTTACTTTTGAGCCTCTGCATTCAGCTATCGTGTTGACGGCTCAAAAGATACTATATACAATATTTAGCTAGGCTATAAATACATATACTAACTTTTGAGCCATTAATGAGTAAAATTGCATATTTCCGTGTCTCGACTGCCGACCAGTCGATTGAGTCTCAGCGCAAAGCAATGGGTGGGCCTTTTGACGAGGAGTTTGATGACCAAGTCAGCGGATCTGTGCCGGCTGCAGCTCGGCCTGGTTTCGCTAAGTTACTTGCATTCGTCCGAAAAGGCGATGTCCTGCACGTTTACGCAGTTGATCGCCTCGGTCGAGATGCTCTTGATGTCCAATCGACAGTGAGATTTTTGCTTGAAAAGGGAGTCGTCGTAAATGTTCTCGGGCTGGGTGAGATTGGAAGGGGCGTGGGCGAACTGATTTTGGCGGTGCTGGCCCAGGTGGCAGACATGGAGCGGAACCGGATAGCTGAGCGCACGCGGCACGGTCGGGAGGTCGCCATGGCGTCGCTAGCCGCAACGGGTCTGACGCATCGCGGTAAAAAAAGCCTGGGACGTCCTTGCGCGGCGGATGCAAAAACGGTCACAGAATGGCGAAAGGATGGACAATACAGCCTAGCTGAGACCGCTAGGCATTTCGATTTGTCTGTCGCGACAGTTAAAAGGTACGCCACTTTGAATCGTGGTGGTGTGGAACGGTTCCACACTAAGAAAATCTTCGGCGTTTTGTGATGCTGAAATAGGCGTTACGGGCAAAGATTTTGTCCCGCCGGGTATGGGGTATGGGGCAGCGCCCCATGTAGCGAAGCGCGGCTCTTGGTTCCCGATTTCGCCCTAAAAGAAACATTCAACTATTCGCTGGCCGATGATGCGGATCGAAATTACGCTCTTCTCCATTGATAAGCATGTATTGGGCGCAGCCCTCTCCCGTTTCTCGGATAACTACCGTCAACCTCTGTCCGGCTGCCGGACAGGCGATTAAATAGTTAGGCTAATACCGCGGTTTTCCGAGGTCGACCCCCTAAAGAGCCATTAGCTCTGGCTGCGGCTGATTTTGCCGGTGATTTTGTTGCACCAGCCTTCGCAGCCAGTTTACGCATCCAATAACGGCTGCCAAAGACGCCAGCTAGCAGGCCATCAACCGTCAAATCAGCATCAAGCCTTGGCCAATGCAAGCCGGTGCCTAAAGGAGAGATTTCAATCAGTTGTAGATCTTCGTCACTGGAATTACCCAAGCCTTGCGCTAAGTTTGGTGGAAATGAGAAATCAGCACCATTGTCAAGCTCAATAACGATTCTGTGAGTTAGGGTGTCAAAGCGAGCGGCAACGGCGTGGCGTGGTTTTTGAACCTCTCTGTGAACACTGCGTTTGCCGACTTCATCCAATCTAGCGAGTTCGCTTTCAACCCAAGCAGGGGTTTTAGTTGTAGTCATGAAGATCACTCCAAAGTTGCTTCAAATGATTGAGATGCTGATCGGTATCTAACAAAGCCTTTGCAATGTCCTGTTTTTTGTACGATCCGGCTACAGTCAATAATGAGGGCGGGTTTGACAGCTCAATGCGAATTTCCCAACCTCGCCCTAAAACATGAACATGCGGTGGCGGATGATCGTTTGGATACACAACCAGCCGTGAGTTATTCAAATAGATACTTGCCATAATTGATTATAACCTAACCCGATGGGTTTATGGTATGTGTTTATCATGATCGCTCTGAGATGGTTTACAAGCAGATGCCTGAATCTAAAAGGGCTTTTTAATAAAGGATTGAATTATGTGGTCTGGTGATTTTGCTTCAGATATGCATGCAAGCGCCTATCGCCAAAGAGCGATGAATGCTGTGCAGGAGCATATGGACGCAGCAGCTGAGAGTGCCGCCATTGCCAATCACAATGGTGAATTATTTGAGAAAATGTCGGAAGCAAACGCCGCAAACCTTGCTCATCGTTGGGCTCTCCATGAACAGTTGCGAACCATTGACCCAACGAATCCGTTGTTGACGGATAAGTTGTTGATCGAACGCCTGCAAGCTGCTGGTACTGCTGCCTTTCGGATTGCCAGTAATGACTATGACGCCGCCAGCGAATTAGGTCGCACATTCAACATCCCTGGGCGTGAAAAGAAACACCCGGTACCAATCACTTATGAGAATTTAAAGTTGGCTTATGCCGGCGGTCTAGCACAAAGACATGCCATGGCAGCGGAATTGCGGCGCCTAGATTCAACCAATCCACTATTGACGGATGCGGCTCTGATTGAGCAAATCCGCAATGCAGGTGGGACGGCATACATCAAAGCAGGTGAGGATATGGCCGCAGCTATAAAAGTGGGTGATACTTTCACAGTGCCGCGCGGTTGAGCAGCGCTGGCAATTGGTTAAATTCCCACTCTAACCATTAATTTAGCTAATAATTTAACCAATTAAGCATCTTATATTTTTATATTATGCATATAAATCAATGACTTGGAATTGGTTAAATTAGTGAAAATTATTTTCAGTTAAACAACTTTTAACCGGAAAGATGCGGTTCACATTTTTATACGTAGCTCTGTCCGACGGTCGGACGCAATTGCGGTTGGCATCAAACGCAATTTCTTAGCGCGAAAAATCGAAGATGTGTTTAGAATGCGTTGGTGTTTTCTTTGCTTCATAAGCTTACCTCCTTTCGGGGGGTTAACTTCAGAAACTGTCGCCCGTTTTGTTTCTAGGCTAACGGGCGGCA
Organism: Gammaproteobacteria bacterium; assembly: GCA_043777855.1. GTDB lineage: Bacteria > Pseudomonadota > Gammaproteobacteria > Pseudomonadales > Cellvibrionaceae > Cellvibrio. The sequence continues at coordinate 9,521 of JAYWHF010000266.1, forward strand.
CATTTCTGACACCGCTCACTGGTATTTTTTGTGGATCTGTTGGACATGCATTCAAAGACGGCACGCGATTAGTGTCCACAGGCGAGTAAATCTTGGACAGTTGCGAGTAAGTAGCGGACAGTTGAGGGTAATGCCGGACAGTTTTCATTGCTGACTATGGCGGTGGCACTTGATTTGCATCATTCATTGCGCCCTGATTTTGCAGCTGATTCCAAGATACGGTGAAAAGTGGCGATTTGCTCTGGCCTATTCTTCGCTGTGACTTTAGGAATTTGCAGATTCTTGAGTCCCATCTCGATCAATAATTCCCCATAGCTCGCCCCAGTTTCCTCTGAAATTTGTGGCCATGAAATCAATCCCTTTGAGTAGGCGATTGCTAAAGCGGCAACTTGTCTCCTGTCGACAACTTGAGCTGGCGGCAATGTTAAAAGGCCAACGGATTTCCCATTTCTGGTAATTTCTATAGGTCCAAGGGTATTTAATGACGACAAGACATCGCCTAAATTAGCTCTTACCTTTGAAGATGAGATTTTTCGAACTAAGGGGTGTTGCATAAATACCTCACTAATAGTGTTCGTCCTCGTCAATTTTGTTACATTGCCCAATGTAAGTACAGCTGCAGTTGCGGGCATAAACCCGCAACTGCATAGATCAAAGCACTTATTTTTCCTTTTCAGGTCCCAGCCACTGATCCATTACGGTTTTCGCTCTGTCAGCATCAAACTCCGCCTGATCCTTGATCTCAAAATCCCTTGGATAGTGCCGAAGAATGAATTTGACCTCACGCTTGATCTCATCTGAGAATTCATCCCCTCTCTGTACCTTGAGCAGAAACTCACCCGCCCACCGTAACGCTCTGGTTCTTTCATCTGGCATTGTCATATCAACTCCTTTAGTTTAAGTTTTTCATCAGTCAATTTCAAAGCAATCCATCACAGTACGGATGGTCGTTTTGACCGGGCAAAAGCACCGCTCCTTCTACATCCATCACCCCGCACAGCCCTACCCCAAATGCCTGCAAAACCCGCAACTGCATAGATCAAAGCACTTATTTCTCCTTTTCAGGTCCCAGCCACTGATCCATAACGGTCCTCGATCGACTGGCATCAAAGATTGCCTGCCTCTCGATCTCATAAGCTCTTGGATAGTGCCGAAGAATGAATTTGACCTCGCGCTTGATCTCAGCTGAGAATTCATCACCTAGTTGCACCTTGAGCAAAAACTCACCTGCCCACCTTAAAGCGCGGGTTCTTTCGTCTGGCATCGTCATAGCAACTCCTTTTGTTTAGGTTTTTCATCAGTCAATTTCAAAGCAATCCATCACAGTACGGATGATCGTTTTGCCCGGGCAAAAGCACCGCTCCATCCAAATCCATCACCCCGCGCAGCCCGACTCCAAATGCTTGCAATGTCAATGCTGCTGGCATGGACGAT